>JAZDPM010000016.1:0-7449 GCA_043797725.1 Chloroflexota bacterium | reverse complement strand
CGAGCGCCACGTCCCCATCGCCCGCCGGAAGCCGTCCGACGCCGCCGGGGTGAAGCCGGCCACGTCGATCGCGATCCGCATGACCTGCTCCTGGTAGAGGATCACGCCGAGCGAGTCGCGGAGGATCGGCTCCAGGGACGGGTGGAGGTAGGTCACCGGCTCGAGGCCCTGCTTGCGGCGCAGATAGGGGTGGACGGCGTTGCCCTGGATGGGGCCTGGCCGGATGATCGCGACCTCCACGACGAGGTCGTCGAGGCAGGCCGGGCGCGACTTCGGGAGCGTCTGCATCTGGGCCCGGCTCTCGACCTGGAAGACGCCCACGGTGTCGGCCGCCTGGAGCATCGCGAAGACCTCCGGCACCTCCTCGGGAAGCCGGTCGAGGTCGACGCAGACCGCGCAGTCGTGCTCGATGAGCTGGATCGTCTCGTCGATCGCCGCCAGCATCCCGAGGCCCAGCAGGTCGAGCTTGATGAGCTTGAGGGTCTCGACGTCGCGCTTGTCGAACTGGACCACGACCCGGCCGGGCATCGTTGCCCGCTCCAGCGGGGCGATGTCGATGAGCGGCGCCGCGGTCACGAGCATCCCGCCGGAGTGGATGGAGAGGTGCCGCGGGAAGCCGTCGATCCGGGCGCACAGCTCCAGCCAGCGCCCCCAGGGGGACATCCCGACCGTGCTCCCCCCGCGCGGCGTTGGCGACGGCTCCGGGGCGATGTGCGCCGCCGATGAGGCCGGGGCCGCCGCGACCGCTGCCGGGGCCGGCGATGAGGCCGGGGCCGCCGCGACCGCTGCCGGGGCCGGCGCGGGATCCCAGTGCCGCGGCCGCCCCAGCCGGTCGACGTCCCGGGCGGGTGGAGCGAGCGCCCCGGACTCAGGGTCGAGCGGGCGGCCGTCGATGGTCCCGGGTGGCGCCAGGGTCCGTGGCGGCCCGGCTCCTGGCCCGAAGGTGTGGCTCGGGGTTGGAGCAGACGGGACACCGGGGGCAGGCACTGCCGCGGCGGCGGTCGCGGTCGGTGGCCCGCCCCGCACGAGCCATGCGACGCTCGCCGGGGAGTCGCCGGGGCCGCCCTCGTCGTCGGAGACCCCGCCCGGCCGGATCGCGGGTCGCGAGCCGCCGAACCCGGGCAGACTGTCCTCGGGCACGGGTCGGGATCGGGGCGACGAGGCCGACCCACTCCACGGCATCGCCGTCGTATCGCTCCCACGCCCCGGGGGCGATACCGCAGCGGCCTCGGTCGCCGGAGAGGATACGGGGCCTTCCGCCGGGCGCACGGCCTGGGCCGTGGTCCCGGCCGCGCCGGTCCCGACGGTCCGGATCCGGCCGCCGCGGGCGTGGTCGAGCTGGCCCATCCGGCCGACGAGCCCGCGCTGCTCCGCGAGCGCAGCCGAGCCGTCGACCGCGCGCACCGCCGGGGCCTCTCCCGCGCGCACCGCCGGGGCCTCTCCCTCCCCCGGTCCGTCGGGGCGCCGGAAGAACTCGGCGAAGCCGCCGTCCGCCTCGAGGTCGCGCCGGACCATCACCGAGTCGTACGTCTCGAGAGCCTTCGCCACGCGGTCAACCAGGGGACGAGGGAACCCCAGGGCGATCCCGACCTCGCGGACCGCCGAGCGCGCCCGGTAGGTCACGAGGTTGCAGACCATCCCGGTGTGCTCGGCGCCGTAGCGCTCGTAGACGTACTGGATGACCTCCTCGCGCCGCTCCGAGCTGAAGTCGATGTCGACGTCCGGGTAGGTCGTGCGGCCCTCGTTGATGAACCGCTCGAAGAGGAGGTTGTGGCGGATCGGGTCGACCCGGGTGATCCCCAGCACGTAGGCCACGATCGAATCCGCGGCGCTGCCGCGGCCCTGGGCGGGGATCCGGCGCTCCTTCGCGAAGCGCATGAGATCCCAGCAGATGAGGAAGAACTCGGCGAGGCCGGTTCGCTCGATGACGTCGAGCTCGTGGGCGAGCTGCTTCACGACCGGCGGCGTCACGGGGTGATAGCGCCGCCGGATGCCGCCGTGGCAGAGCTCGGCGAGGTACGAGAAGGCCGTCTCGCCCCCCGGCACCGGGAAGCCGGGGAAGCGGTACTGCTCGAAGCCAAGGTCGACCCGGCAGGTCGCCGCCAGCTCGCCTGCGTTCGCGATCCCCTCGAGCCAGGCGGCCGCAGTGGCAGGGTCGGCAGCCTCGTCCCCCGGTGGCAGCCGGGCGAGCTCGGGGCCCGACTTGAGGTAGTGCTCGCCGCTCGGCGTCCGCAGCTCGGCGAGCGTCTCGACCGATCGCCCGTGGCGGATCGCCGCCAGGACGTCGTGGAGCTCGCGGTCCTCCGGGCGAGCGTATCGAACGTCGTTCGTCACGACGACCGGGAGGCCGACCTCGCCGGCGAGCCGAGCCGTCTCCGCGACGAGCCAGTCGTCGCCGGGCAGGAGGTGATGGGACAGCTCGAGGGCGAAGCCGGCGGCCGCGACACCGCCTGCCGCGGCGGCCCCGCCGGTACCCCCCGCCTGACCGAAGAGCCTGGCATACCCCTCCGCCACCGACCGGGCCCCCGCGCGATCGCCGGCCAGGAGCCGCCGCGCCAGCTCACCGTGGCGACAGCCCGAGAGCGCCACGAGACCCTCCGCATGCTCGGCGAGGAGCGTCTGCGTGACCCGGGGTGCCGCCTTCGTCCCGGCGAGGTTCGCCCGCGAGACGAGCCGGCAGAGGCTCCGGTATCCGATCCCGTCGCGGGCGAGCAGGACGAGGTGCGGCCCACGCTCCGCCGGCCCGACCCCGCGGTGGTCCTCCCTGACCGCCTCGCGGTGGCCCGGGAGCCGGACCCGGACCGGCTGGGGCCGCGCCGGCAGCCCTCCGCGCGGGACCGGCGGCAGGACGTCGGCGACGGGCGCGCCGCGGAGCCGGTTCCGTGAAGGGGGGCGGCGGGCCGGGATCACCAGCCCGTGGGGATCCGGGACGATCGAATCGACCAGCTCCACCTCGACGCCGATGACGGGATGGAGCCCGGCATCCTCGGCGGCGGCGGCGAACCGGACGACCCCGTAGAGGCCCTGACGGTCGGTGACGGCGAGCGCCGAGAGGCCCAGCTCGACGGCTCGCGCCACGAGGTCCGCCGGAGCGGAGGCGCCGTCGAGGAAGGAGAAGCTGGAGTGCGCGTGGAGCTCGGCATAGGCCGACGCGGACATGGGACAACCCGGGCGACGTGGAGGACGGCGGCGCGGCCGTCGCGGCGGCGGGGCACCACCAGACTAGAACATCTGTTCTCTTGGAGTCAACCCACGTCCTCGTGCAACAAAACGGGGGCCTGCCTCGTCACAAACCCGATGAGCACGCTCGCCGCCGGCACCCGGTCTCTCCTCCCGGCTCTCCTCCTCGTCCTGCTCGTGAGCGCGCTCGTGCTCGTCGTCCTACCGGCGGTCCTCGCGGCCGCCGGCGGGACGGCCACCTGAACCGAACGACCCGCGCTGCTCCCGCGACTGGGGACCGGGAGCGGCGATTTCCTCCGGACCCCGTCGCGCCGCGCAGCGACGGGGTCCGCGAGATTCCCGGCTACCATCAACTCATGCGCCACACCCCGACCCTGCTCGCGATCTCCGCCGGCCTCGCCCTCGCCGTGGCGGCCTGCGGCGGATCCGGAGCCCCGACACCAACGACGACCCCGACCCTCGCCCCCACGCGGCCGGCGCCGACGTACGGCCCGGGGGGCGGCGACCGCACCCCGGCCCCGACCCCCGGCCTCCTTCCGGGCGAGGCCTGGGGAGCGGCATGGGACGCCCTGCCGCCCGGCTTCCCGGTGCCCGCCGACGCGACGCCCGCCGATCCGGCCGATCCGGCCGACGGGCCGGTCAGCGGCGCCTTCATCGTCGACGGCGCCCCCGAGGACGTCGCCCGGGCGATGGAGGGCGGTCTCGGCGCCGCGGGCTACCGTACGGAGGCGCTCAGCGGGCCCTTCGAGGACGGCAGCCTCGTCATCGATTCGGTGGGCCCGGATCCCGCCTGCCGGGTCCAGACCCGGGTTCGTCCGCTCGGCGGGACGACGATGATCACGGTCCTCTTCGGGGCATCCTGCCCCTGGGGCTGACGGGCCGGCGCACGAGACGGCGCGCACGGGAGGCACGACGACGGAGATCGCACCCGGCATCCGTCGGCTCGGCGCGGGCCCGCCTCGTCCTGCCGGGTCACGGTGACGCCTGGACGGGAGGCCTCGATGAGGCGCTCAGACTGGTCCGGGAGAGCGTCCCGACCGAGCTTCGGCCTGGCTGATCGCGTCGGCCGGGCGCAGCGGCAGTCAGTCGTAGAGGCGCTCCAGGTGCCAGGTCCCGTCGACCCGGTCGAGGTAGACGAGGGCGAGCCAGCGGGTCCCGACGACCTTGAAGTAGTCGCGGGCGATGGGGCGGCCCCACCAGGCATCCTCGACGCGCCAGCGGGTGCAGACCTCCACGGCCTCCCGGCGACCGGCCCAGGTGATCGCCACGAGGCGCCCGGCGGGGTCGAGCTCGGCCCCGATGGCCGGATGCTCGCGGAGGAGGCGCGTCACGGAACGGGCCCCGGGAGCGCCCCGGACCCCGGGAGCGCGCGCACCCCGTCGGCGGAGACGGGGTGCCACGTCCAGCGCGTCTCGGGGAGCGGCGCCTCGGGGTCGGCCAGGGCGACGCGGCCCACGCGTCCCTCGCCGAAGCGGACGGCGAGCCGGGCCAGCTGCCAGGCAAGGCGCGACGCAGCATTCGCCTGCGGGACGAAGAGGGTCAGCTGGTGGCCCGCGGCCGGGACGACGTCGAGCAGCTCCAGCTCCAGGCGGACGACCGGCAGCGCTGGCGGCTCCCGCTCCAGGCGCTCGACGAGGAGCCGCTCCAGGGCCTCCGGGTCGGCGGTCGGCTCGGGGAGGCGCTGGGCGACGACCACCGTCGGGAGGCCGGCCCCCGGCTTTGGCAGGCGACCGGGCGCGAAGGTCGGGTCGAGGGTGACAACGAGCCGGGCCCGGCCGGCGGCCTCGCCCCGGGCGTCGAGCTGCGTCGCGAGGGCGCCGGCGAGGCGGCGCAGGACGAAGCGGAGCGCGTCGAGGCCGGTCACCGCCTCGTCGAGGGCGAGCGCCAGGGCCAGCCGCTCGGGGGCCCGACGGGGACGGAAGGGGTCCGTCTCGGAGCCGTTCGCCCGGGCGTGGAGGCGGCCGCCCTCCTCGACCCCGAAGCGGGCGACGAGCGCCGAGCGCGGGAGGGCGGCGACCGCCCCGATCGTGAGGAGGCCGAACCGCGCGAGCCGGCCACGGGCCTCGGGGTCGCGGGTGAGGGCCGAGGCAGGGAACGGGGCGAGGAAGGCGGCGTCCCCGCCCGGCGGAACCAGGACGGCCGGCACGGCCGACGACCCGGGGCCGGTGGTGGCGGCGAGCGCGGCCGCGAAGCGCGTCCCGGCGATCCCGGCCCGGGGCACCCCGGGGAGGAGCGGGGCGAGCGCCGTCCGGACCTTCCCGACGAGGACCGGCTCGGGACCCCAGAGCGCCTCGAGCCCGTCCACGTGGATCTCCAGCGAGCCGAAGGCCCGGTCGGCGGGATCGGTCGGGCCGGCCACCCCCGGGCTGAAGGCGGCGAGGGCGTCGAGCGCCGCCTCGACGGCCGCGGCGTCGGCGACCCGGTCGGGCGGGAGGAAGACGGCCTCCGGGGCGAGCCGGTGGGCCCGGCCCAGGGGGATGCCCCGGCGGACACCGAGGGCGAGCGCGGCGGGGCTGGCGTCGAGGACGACGCCGTCATCCCACGGCCGCCCGCCGAGGATCAACGGCCCGGTGGCCGGAATGCCGGGGTCGCGCTCCCGCGCGAGCCGGAGGGCGAGGTGCGGCCAGGCGAGGTGGAGGAGGCGCATCGTTCGATCCCTGGTGCTCCGACGGCATGGATGAGACGGCAGGGGCGGCGAGAGGAGTGGCGGGCTCGGCTGGCGCGACACCCGCGACGGTCTCGGCGAGGAGGTCGTCGCGGTCGAGGCAGCGGTCGCGCGGCCCGCCCTCCGCGTAGAGGAGGCGGATGGTCGTCCGCCGGTCCGGCGCCCCGTGGTGGTCCTTCGCGACGCGGACCTCCGTCCGCTGACCCACGACCTCGCGGCCGAGGCGGATCCAGCCACGGCGCCGCAGCTCGAGCCGGAGCCCGGCACCCTCCTCCAGGGCGGCCCGGAGCGCCGCGGGAACCCCGGCGGGCTCGAGGACGAGGAGGAGCGCCCCGGCGCGGCGGGCGAACGCGACAAGCCGGGCGAGCTGGTCGGCGGGCCGGGGCGGACGGGGACCACGGCGCCGGCCGGCCGGCGCCGTGGGTGGGACGGGCGATGCCGCGCTCGCCAGGGGGCCGTCCCGCGCCCCCGCGAGGTCGAGGACGAGGAGGTCGGCCGCCCGTGCCTGGAGGAGCGACCCCGCCATCGCGAGCGCCTCGTCGACGGAACCCGGGACGAGGACCGCGAGCCACTCCAGGCGCACGCCGCGGGCCGCCGCCTCCACGGGATCGAGGCTCCGGGCGAGGTCGACCCAGGCTACGAGGGCGCCGCCGGCCTGGGCCGCCGCGACCGTCCGCAGGGCGAGGGTTGTCGCGCCGCTGGATCCGGTGCCCCGGAGAGCGACCGTCCCGGTCCGCGGGAGACCGCCGGCCGCGAGCAGCGCATCGAGCTCCGGGAAGCCGGTGGGGATCGTCCGGTCGACGTCCCTCGCCGGCTCGCCGGGGAACGACCGGGTGCCGCCGGGCGCCGGCCGGGTGCCGCCGGGCGCCGGCCGGGTGCCGCCGGGCAGGGGGACCAGCGCCGGCCGGACCGGGCACGGGAGGATCCCGGGCGCTTCGGGGGCCAGCGCGGAGAGCGCAGGGAACGCAGGGGCCGCCCCGGCCTCCGCCGGGAGCGGGGCGGCCGCGAGCGCCCCGAAGACCTCCACCGCGGGCCGCGGCGCGGCCGCTCCCCAGCGGGCCCGGAGGCTCGCGAGGGCGGCGGCGCGGTCGGCGTAGCGGTCCATCGGACGTCCAATACTAGAACATCTGTTCTATGTTGGAAAGACCCTCTGTGGATCGAGATTCGACCCGCGCCGGCTCCGGGTCGCGCGAGCGAGAGCGCGACAACGGCGGGGTCGGTCGGCAGGGCCGTCCGCCTGGCAACGACGAAAGTCGCCAGCACCGCCACGGAGGTCAGCTGCGTCCCGGCGGTCGCTCGCAGGCTGCCGACGCGGCGACTCACCACCGTCGCCACCGCGTCGGCCAGGCCCCAGGCCAGCGCCGCGGTCAGGCCCAGCAGGAGCCCCTCGAGATCGTGAATCGGGGGCAACGCAGGGTTCGCGGGCACCGCGTGCGACGCCGGCCCGCGTCCCGGGACGACGAGGATCCCGTGCTACACTTCGGCCCGGCGTTCCCGCCCCAGCGCGTGGGATCGGCCTCGCGTGGGGATGTAGCTCAGCCGGAAGAGCACCGCGTTCGCATCGCGGGGGTCAGGGGTTCGAGTCCCCTCATCTCCACCACTTC
>JAZDPM010000010.1:0-5154 GCA_043797725.1 Chloroflexota bacterium | reverse complement strand
CTGGCGCCCCCGGACGGACTCGAACCGCCGACGCAGGCCTTAGGACGGCCTCGCTCTATCCACTGAGCTACGGGGGCGCGGAGGTCGATCGTACTCCACCCGGCCGGTCGGGCTGCGCGTCGCGGCGGCTCGCCTATGCGTCCCGGGGCCGTCCGACCGCTCGCCGATACAATCCGCGGCGATGGATCCGGCCGCCACTTCCCTCCCCGATCTCGTGCTGTGGCGCTCGGATCGCTGCCACCTGTGCGAGGGCACGACGACACTCATCGAGGCGCTCCTGGAGCAGTGGGGCGCCGCCGGGCGAGAGGTCCCCCGGCTCGTGATCCGTCGGATCGCCGAAGACCCGGCGGTCGAGCGCGCTCTCTTCGAGCAGGTGCCCGTTCTGGAGGTTGAGGGACGCCGCCTGATCCTGGCCGTCCGACTCGGCCAGATCCGGGCCTTCCTCGACCAGACCTACGGCTGGTGAGCGGCTCCGACCTTACGCTGCTGGTGGCCTTCGTCGGCGGGCTCCTGGGCTTCCTCTCCCCCTGCGTGTTGCCCCTCGTGCCGGCCTACATCGGGCAGCTGACGGTCGTCGCCGTCGTTGGGCGGGCGAATGCGACGCCCTCACGGTGGCTCGCGCTTCGCCACGCGGTGGCCTACGTCGTAGGGTTCGGCGCCGTCTTCACCGTCCTCGGCGTCACGGCGACCTTCGTCGGAGGGCCCCTCGCCGACTACCTGCCGGCGCTCCGCACGGCCGGCGGCGTCGTCCTCATCGTCCTTGGCCTCAACCTGGCCGGGATCCTGCGCATCCCCGCCCTCGACCGGACCTGGCGGCCGCTGGAGGCGGGTGCGGCGGGCGCGCTGGCCGCGCAGACCCGGACCGTCGCGTTCGCGTCGCCCGAAGCCACGGGCGGCCCCGGGCTGGGCCAGCGGCTGGGCGGCCGCCTCGTGGGCCGGCGGGGCGGCGTCCTCGCCTCGCTGGGGCTCGGCGTTGTCTTCGCCATAGGCTGGAGCCCCTGCATCGGGATCATCCTCGGCGGCATCCTGACCGTGGCCGCGTCGTCCGGGACGACCCTCCAGGGCGGCCTGCTACTCGTGGCCTACACGCTCGGCCTCGGCGTGCCGTTCATCGCGCTCGGCGTCATCTACGACCGCGCCCCGGCCCTCGTGCGACCGCTGGTTCGCCACGGACGCGTCGTGAGCCTCGTCGGCGGGCTCCTGGTGTCGGCCATCGGCGTCTTCATGGTCATGGACCGGTTGAGCATCCTCGCCCGCCTCGCCCCGGGCATCTGACGCCGCGGCGAGCGCACGACCTGCCGGCGACTGCGCTCCCCAGGTCGCCCGGCGATCCTTTCAAATGCTCGCCACACGAACCGTACGAGCGGTCGCGTCGCGCGCCGGCGGCCGGGGCGTGCGCGGCTCTCGCCGGCGACCTGGTCAACGATGCACCGCGAGACACATCTGATCGGATCCAGGCGTCGCTTGTCGCCATACGGTCTCCCACGCCAGCAATTGACCGGATCGAGCCGTCCGCGCGCCTCGAGCCGGTCCCCGCGCTCGACGCGACGCGCATGGGCGGCGCTCGCCAACGGCCGCGTACGCGCCGCGCTCGCCAACGACGGCGCAGAGGCCGCGATCCCGGGCACGACCCGGCGCCCTCGCCCTCCGGCGCCCTACGCGAGCGGCTCCCAGGCGAAGCGGTCGCGCTCGGCGACGAGGCGGCCGACCGGGTGGCGCAGCTCGTGGGAGAGGACGACCGTCCAGCGCTCCTCGGCGGCCCGCGCGAAGAGGGTCGCCTTGCGGGCGACCGCGTCCAGCGGGAAGTCGTCGAAGGCCGGGATCCAGCGCGGGTTGGCCGACCACGGGCGCATCGCGATGTCCCCGAAGAAGGCGAGCGTCTCCCCGGCCGCCCGGACCACGATCGCCTGGTGGCCGGCCGTGTGGCCCCCGGTCGGGACGACCGACACCCCCGGCACGAGCTCCACCTCGCCGTCGACCGCGCCGTCGGCACCCCAGGGGCGCAGGAGGCGCAGCTCGGGCTGGTCGTAGGAGGCCACGATCCGCGGGTTCTCGGAGAGGGCGATCTCCCACTCGGCCCGCTGGGCCACGATCCGGGCCCGCGGGAATGCGCGCGTGCCGTCCGCCCGCAGGAGGCCGCCCGCGTGGTCGTAGTGGAGGTGGCTCAGGGCGACGACGTCGACCGTCGCGGGCGCGAAGCCGGCCCGCTCCAGCGCCGGGACGATGGGGTCGCCGGCGAGGCCGCGCCACGCCCGCCCCCGTTCGTCGAGCCGCTCCCCGATCCCCGTCTCCACGAGGACGCGGCCGGCCGGGGTCTCGACCAGGAGGCAGTTGAGGGCCTGCAGCAGGCGGTGCTGCCCGTCGAGCTCGTCGGCGACCAGCTTCTCCCACAGCACGCGCGGCGCCGGGCCGAAGAGGGCGCCCGCGTCGGAGCGGAACGTGCCCGCCTGGACGAGTGCCACGCGCGTCCGACCGCCGAGATCCGCCGACCAGGCGACGGCGTCGTTGAGCGCCATCGCCGGTCAGCCCTTCCCGGGGAGCTTCCGGCGGGCCTCGAAGTCGCGGTGGAACGCCGAGGCCGTCGGCTGGCTCTGCCCCTGGTACTTCGACCCGAGCTCCGAGGTTCCGTACGGCCGCTCGACCGGGCTCGACATCCGGAAGAAGCTGATCTGGCCGATCCGCATCCCCGCGTAGAGGGCGATGGGGAGGTTGGCCACGTTGCTCAGCTCGAGGGTGAGCGTCCCCTTCCAGCCGGGGTCCACGTAGCCGGCCGTCGAATGGATGAGGAGCCCCAGGCGCCCCAAAGAGCTCCTGCCCTCGAGCCTGGCCACGAGGTCCGTTGGCAGCTCCACCCACTCGATTGTCTGGCCAAGGACGAACTCGCCCGGGTGGAGGATGAACCGCTCGTCGTCGCGGATGCCCAGCAGCTCGGTCAGGTCCGGTTGCGCCTCGCGCGGGTCGATGAAGGCATACCGGTTGTTGCGGAAGACCCTGAAAGTGCGGTCCAGGTGGAGGTCGACCGACGACGGCTGGAGGTCGACCGGATCGTAGGGCTCGATGCGGATCCGGCCCGCCTCGAGCTCCGCCCGGATGTCGCGGTCGGCGAGGACGCTCATGGCCGCCGGGCCTCCGTCTCGGGCTCGCGCTCCGCGTAGAGCGAGTCCACCTCCCGCTTGAGGGTCCCGAGGTCCTCGAACGACTGGTAGACGCTCGCGAAGCGGATGTAGGCGATCTGGTCGAGCGCTCGCAGCTGCTCCATGGCGAGCTCGCCGATCCGCGAGGACTCGACCTCGGTCGCGCCGGCCGCCCGCAGAAGCGCCTCGATCTCGTCGGCAGCGCGGTCGGCGGCGCCGTCGGCGACCGGGCGCCGCGTCAGGGCCTTGCGGATGCCGGCGGCAAGCTTCTCGCGGTCGAACTCCTGGCGCACCCCGTCGCGCTTGACGACCACGAGGCGGGCCGCCTCCATCCGCTCGTAGGTCGTGAACCGGGCCCCGCAGGCGACGCACTCCCGGCGGCGCCGGATGCTGGCGGCATCGTCGAGGTCCCGGGAGTCGACCACCCGCGTCTCGCGCTCCTCGCACGTGGGACAGCGCATTCCGTCCTCCCGCCGCCGATACCACAAGATCTTGTGGTCTGGGCGGACGATACCACGACATACGGTAGTCAAAGGACCATCCACGTCGGCCGGCCCGACCAGCGCCGGGCGTCCGGACCGACCGCCGGCGCTCAGCCCCTCCGGGGCCGGTCGCTGTACCAGCCGCCGGCGTCCGCGCGGCCGGACCGCAGCCCGGCGGCGAGGGACGTCAGCGCCTCGCCCGCGTGCAGCAGGTTCAGGTAGCCGCGCTTGATCGAGGTCTCGCCCTCCAGCTCGTGCGGCCGTCCGGTCCCGACCCCAAGGAGGACGCAGCCGTGCCTGACCATCTCGATGGACCGACCCGCCCGGTCGATCTCCTCCACGAGGCGGACGGACAGGGCGGCGAGCGCGGCAGGCGGGACCAGGGCGTCCGCCTCCACGCGGAAGCCGTCCATGGCCTCGAGGAGCTGCGGGAGCACGTCGTCGAGCGTCGACGCGGCATCGTTCCGGCGGCGGACGCGGTCGATGCGCTCGGCGCCGGCGGTGATGGCGGCAACGGATCGGTCCGCCAGCGCGGCACCGTCCCGGCGGAACGCTTCCCCCTCGCGGGCGACGGCGACGACGCGCGCCGCCCGCCGGAGCACGGAGGCGAAGGCGACCACGAGAAGTACGAAGAGGGCCAGCGACGCGATCGTCAGGACCTCAACCACGCTCGTCGACCCCTCAGGTGGCGCGGGCGCGGAGGGCCGCGACGAGGGCCGGGACGATCTCGAACAGGTCGCCGATGACGTAGAGGTCGGCGTGCTCGACGAGCGGAGCATCGGGGTCGCGGTTGATCGCGATGATCGTCTCGGCGTCCTGCATGCCGACCCTGTGCTGGATGGCGCCGGAGACGCCCACACCCACGTAGAGCGCCGGGCGGATCGTCTTGCCGGTCTGGCCGACCTGCACGGCGAACGGCAGCCAGCCCACGTCGACCGCGGCCCGCGTGGCCGCCACCGCGCCCCCGAGAGCGTCCGCCAGCTCCTCCACGAGCGCCACGCCGTCGGGACCGCCGAGTCCGCGCCCCCCGGCCACGACGATCGGCGCCTCCTCGATGCTTGCCACCCGCGAGGCCGCCTCGGCGCGTCCGATCACGCGGACGCGGCTCGGGGCGGGCGCCGGGACCGCGACGACGTCGATGGACCCGGTTTCCCCGGCCGGCACCGCGGTCACGGCGCCGGGGCGCAGCGTGACGATCCCGCGCCCATCCGCGAAGGCCGACGTGGTCAGCGCCCGTCCGCCCAGCACGCTCATCTCCACGCGCGGCCCGGCCGGGGCGCCATCCTCTCCCCCACTCCATGCCACGCCGGTCGCGTTGCCGAGGACGCCGCGCCCCAGGCGCGCGGCCAGGATGCCTGCCGCCTCGCGACCGTCGGGCGTGGCGCCCACGAGGAGGACGCCCGGGTCCTCGGCGGCGGCCGCGGCCGCGATGGCGCCGGCGGTCGCGACGGTCGACCCGGCCGCCTCGGCGGGGAGCCGGACGACGATCACCCGGGCCACGTACGCGGCGAGCGCCGCGGCGGCGGCGTCGGGGTCGG
>JAZDPM010000260.1:0-4080 GCA_043797725.1 Chloroflexota bacterium | reverse complement strand
GCCGTCGGCCGCCGTCGGCTCGGCCGCCGCCGGCTCTCCCGCCGCCGGCCCCACGGCGACGCCGGCGGGCTCCGCCTCCCCGCCCGCGCTGCTGGTCGATCCGGCGGCCCCGGTCCAGTTTGCCGTCGACCTGTTCGACGTCGGCGAATCGACGATCGCGCCCGGGTCCGCCGCCGCCCTGGAGCGGCTGGGAACTGCGACGGCAGGCGGTGGTGCGGGTGCTGCCGGGAATGACCGGCCGCCGGCCCGCGACGACCTGTGGATCCCCCTGGCCGCGATCGCCCTCGGCTTCCTCGTCCTGGAGGCCGTGGTCTTCCAGCGCGACGCTCTGGTCCGGATCCGACGCGGCCTCGGGCGGTGGCCGGGGCGGCGACCGTCGGCAGGCGCGGCGACCTGATGGGCGTCACGGCGAGCGCGCCCCTCCTGCTCCTTCTCATCCCGCTCGTCGTCGGGCTGATCGTCGGGCTCCAGGCCCTTGCGAAACGCGGCCTGGGCGACGCGCGGGCCCGGCTGGCACTCCTCGTCCGGGCGCTCCTGGTGTCCGCCCTCGCGATGGCCCTGGCCGGCGTCGCCGTCATCCTCCCGGCCGACCGACTCGCGACCGTCTTCGTCCTGGACCTCTCCGATTCGGTGGGCAACGCCGGCCGCGCCGACGCCCTGGCCTTCGTCCGCGACGCGCTGGAGGAACGCCCGGACGGCGACGTCGCCGGGGTCGTCGCATTCGGGAAGGACGCGCTCGTGGAGCGCCTGCCCGACGAGCTGGCAGACCTCGACCGGATCGCCTCGACCCCGATCAGGGGCGCCACCGACGTCGGGGCCGCGCTGCGCCTCGCCGCCGCCCTCTTCCCCGATGCGACGCAGCAGCGGATCGTCCTGCTCTCCGACGGCAACGACACGACGGGAACGGGCCAGGTCGAGGCCGCTCGCGCGGGCGCCCGCGGGATCCAGGTGACGACCCGGACCATCGGCCTGGGCGCCGCCGACGAGGTCCTCGTCGACCGGATCAGCGTCCCGACGACCTCGCGCCTTGGTGAGGAGCTGGAGGTGGCGGTCGAGATCCGCTCGACGGTCGCCCAGCCGGCCGCCGTCCGGCTCTACGCCGACGGGGCGCTCGTGGCCACCGAGCGGACGACGCTCGACGCCGGCATCACCCGGGTTGTCTTCCGGGTCACTCCGAAGGAGGCCGGCTTCCACGTCTTCCGGGCGGTCGTGGAGGCGGCGAAGGACACCTTCCCCCAGAACGACCGGGCCGACGCCTCGACGCTGGTCTCCGGGCCGCCGCGGGTCCTCGTGGTCCCCGGCGACGAGGCAGTTGCGGCGGACCTCGTCGCGGCCCTGGAGACCCGCGAGGGCGACGTGGTCACGATGCTCCCCGAGCTCGTGCCGGACGATCCCGCCACCCTCTCCGGCTTCGACAGCATCGTCCTCGTCGACGTGCCCCGGATCCGCTTCACGACACGGCAGCTCGAGGCGCTGCGCTCCGCGACCCGGGACTTCGGCAAGGGCCTCGTGATGATCGGCGGGACCCGGAGCTACGGCGCCGGCGGCTACCGCGATACGCCGCTGGAGGCCGCGCTCCCCGTGGAGATGCGGGTCCGCAACCGCGAGAAGCAGCCCGACGTGGCCCTCGTCGTCGTGATCGACGAATCGGGCTCGATGGCGGCCTGCCACTGCAACACCTTCGACCGGAGCCAGGCCGTCCAGCTCTCCGGGGTACGCAAGGTCGACATCGGCAAGGAGGCGATCCTGCGCGCCGCAGCCGCCCTCCAGGCCACCGACGAGCTGGGCGTTGTTGCCTTCAACGAGCGGGCGAGCTGGGTCGTCAAACGGACGCCGCTGGGCTCCATCACCGACCTTCAGGGCAGCCTGGGGGCCATCAACGCCGACGGCCAGACCAACATCTACGCGGGCCTCGACGAGGGTGTCAAGGCGCTGGAGGAGGCGAAGGCGACTCGCCGCCACCTGATCCTGCTGACCGATGGCTGGTCCAGCTCCGGCCAGTACGACGCGATCCTTGCCCGCATGAAGGCGGCCGGCATCACCCTCTCGACCGTTGGCGCGGGCGGAGGCGCCAACCCGTTCCTCGAGGAGCTCGCCGCGAAAGGCGGCGGGCGCTTCTACCCGGCCGTCAACCCGGCCTCGATCCCCGACATCTTCCTCAAGGAGGCCCAGCAGGTCTCGGGCCAGCAGATCGTCGAGGAGCGCTTCTTCCCCGCGATCACCTCATCGTCACCGATCATCCGCGGCCTCGACGCCGGGTTCCCCTCCCTCCTGGGCTACAACGGCACGACGATCAAGGCGGCGGCGACCTCCGTGCTCGTCTCCGGCCGCTCCGACCCGGTCCTGGCCCAGTGGCAGTACGGGCTGGGACGGTCCGTCGCGTGGACGTCCGACGCGACCGGGCGCTGGGCGAAGAGCTGGGTCGGCTGGGACGGCTTCAGCCGGTTCTTCGGCCAGCTGGTCGCCTGGACGTTCCCCGGCGAAGAGTCGGGCGGCATCGAGGCCCGCTTCGTGCCGGGGCCGGGTGGGACGACGCTGCGGGTCGAGAGCGTGGGCCCCGACGGGTCGCCGCGCGACTTCTACGCCACCAGCGTTGTGCTGGTCGATCCGGTCCTGGAGCAGCGGCGGCTCGACCTCGCGCAGGTCGCCCCCGGCGTCTACGAGGCACCCATCGGCGAGCTCACGCCGGGCGCATATGCGCTGCGCGTCACCCAGACCCTCGCCGGCGTGGCCGCGGTCGGGCGGACCCTCGGCCTCGTCGCGCCCACCCCGGCGGAGTACCGGCTGCTCGGGACCAGCGAGCCGCTGCTGGCCGCAATCCGCGACGCGACGGACGGGCGCCCGATCGCGGCCGCGGAGGAGGTCTGGCTGCACGACCTCGGCACCAGCGCCGGCGAGACGCCGCTCTGGCCGTGGCTCCTGGTCCTGGCCCTCCTCCTGTGGCCGCTCGACGTCTTCCTGCGGCGCGTCCAGGTGACCCGGCGCGACCTGGCCGCCGCCGGTTCCTGGGTCCGGGGCATCCCGGCCCGGCGCGGTCGGATGGCCGCCCGGCCGGCGCCGGTCGAGGGGATGCTGGCGGCCCGCGATCGGGCCGGGGGCGAAACCGCGCGAGCCGCGATCCGTCGCGAGGGGACGGCCGTTCCCGGAACCGGCGCAGGGCCCGGGGAGACCGGGCCGGGCGTCGCCCCCGCGCCCCCGTCGCCGGATTCCTCGTCCGCACCCCGGGCCGCGACCGCCAACGAGCCGGCAGACACGATGGCGCGGCTCCGCGACGCCAAGCGCCGGGCCCGGCGCTAGGTGAAGCGCGGCCTGCACGGGCCATACAATGGCCCAGCCGGAATGGGTGTCCTGCGTCTTGCGACGGGCCCACGGGATCGGAGGTAGGCGAATGCCAGGCGAGTTCTCCGGGCGCATCCTGCACGTCAACCTCACGACGGGCGCGCTGGAGGTCGAGCACCCGCCCGAGTCGTTCTACCGGAAGTACCTGGGCGGCTCCGCGATGGGGCTCCACTACATCCTCCGCGAGATGAAGCCCGGCACGGACGGCCTGGACCCGGACAACGTCCTGACGGTCATGGACAGCCTCCTGACCGGGGCGCCGATCGCCGGCCAGAGCCGGGTCGCCGTCAACGCCCGCTCGCCGCTGACCGACGGCATCGGCGACAGCCAGGGGGGCGGCTTCTTCCCCGCCGAGCTGCGCTTCGCCGGCTTCACCGGGATCGTCATCCGGGGACGGTCGCCGGAGCCCGTCTACCTCTGGATCCACGACGGCAAGGCCGAGTTGCGGCCGGCCGGCCACCTGTGGGGCCGGACGACATCCGAGGTGGATGACCTCCTCAAGGCCGAGCTCGACGACGACAAGATCGAGGTCGCCCAGGTCGGTCCGGCCGGCGAGAAGCTCGTCCGCCTCGCCGCGATCATGAACATGGCCAACCGGGCCAACGGTCGCACCGGCATGGGCGCGGTCATGGGCTCCAAGAACCTCAAGGCGATCGTCGTGCGCGGCGCGAGCCGAAAGGTGCCCCTGGCCGACAGTGCGGGCCTGAACCGGCTCGCCCGATGGGGCGCCGCCGAGATCCC
>JAZDPM010000259.1:0-2101 GCA_043797725.1 Chloroflexota bacterium | reverse complement strand
GGCACCCGGTCCGCAGCACGGAGATCCGGCGGGCGATAGCTGCGGGCGACCTGGCCGCCGCGCGGGCGCTGCTCGGCCGGCGGGTGGCCGTCACCGGAGTCGTGGCAGATCGCAGCGGCGACGGCCTCGAGGCGCTGCTGCAGTTCCCTCTTCCCGTCGCCCTCCCACCGGCGGGTCCCTATCGCGCCGAGCTGTCGGCGGCCTGGGCCCCCGGCCTCCGACCGGGCCCTGCCCGCCGCGCGACCGTGGTCGTCGATCCGGGCGGCGCGGTGCTCGTCTGGGCGCACGCCGAGGCCCTTCGTCACGACCGGTTGCGGGTCGCCTTCATCGGCTGACGGCTCGCTTCAGGCGGGCGGTACCCGGCGTGCCTGCCGCACCGTGCGCCGGGCCGCGCCGACCGAACGGAAGAAGTGGCGGACATGGGCGGCGGGCCGAATGTGGCTGGGTCCGCCCGTGTAGATCGTCCGGATCGGGACCCACGCGACCGGCCAGCCGTGGGCGATGCAGGCCGCCAGGATCTCAACCTCGAACTCGAAGCCGCGCTCCGCGCTGCCGAGCGACGCCTCCATGAGCCGGCGCCCGATCAGGCGGTACCCCGACTGGTTGTCCGGAACGTGGGTGCCGACCGCCCACGAGAAGGCCCGCCCGCCGATCATGTTCGCCAGGCGTCGGGTTGGCGGCATCCGTGAGAAGTCGCGGCGGCCGACCACGAGGTCCGGGCGCGAGCCCACGATCGCGTCTGCGTCCGGGCGTCCGGGCGATCCCACCAGAGAGCCGCCCGCGGTCCCTGTCGTCGGGCCCGGCACGAAGGCGGCTAGGAAGAGGGGGATCTCGGCCGGGTCGTGCTGCCCGTCGCCGTCGAGGGTGACCACCCCGTCGAAGCCCGCTTGCAGCGCCCGTCGGAACCCGGCCCGCAGGGCAGCTCCCTTGCCCGCGTTCGGGCGCTGCTCAAGGACCTCGGCGCCGGCCGCGCGCGCAGTCCCCGCCGTGTCATCCGAGGAGCCGTCGTCGACGACGAGAACGGGCAGGTGCGCAGCCGTGGCGCGCACGACCGCCGCGATTCGCGGTGCCTCGTCGTGGGCGGGGATCAGGGCCAGGACGCGGAGCGCTCGGGTCGGCTGCTCGTTCACCACCCGCGCATGCTAGCCGCGCCCGGGGCTCCCGGCGACCGACTCCAGCTCGTCGCTGTCAATCGGGGTTGAGCTGCCGGCCCGCGTGTGCGCGATCGTTGCCGCAGAGAGTCAATGATCCATGCTTTCACGGCAGGTCTCGACGGCCGCGTGGGTGCCGAGGCGGGGCCCCACCCTCCGCGGCAGCGCGTCGCGCCGGGATGGCAGGTTCGTTTGAGCAAGACAGGACCGGCCGCTGCGACGGGAGACGGGCGGCGAGCAGATCCGTGCCGCCGTCCGACGGCGAGGGCCTCGCGAACGCACGGATCATTGCCCGGGAGTCACGATTGAGGAGGCGGCTGGGCGGCGCGGTGGGCTGCCCGGGCGAGGCGGCAGCCCGCCGGACGAGTGCACGTGCGTCGCCGCCGTGCCCGGCCGCGTTCACAGCCGTGCCCGGCCGCGTTTGCGCCGTTCCCGTCGCCCTGTTACTCTCCGCCGGTTGAAGTAACGGTAGCAAGAAGTCAATCGTGTCGGAGGACCGAGTGCCGCTCGTGCGGGAAACCAAGGACCGGATCGTCGGCGAGTTCGCCGTCAAGCCCGGTGACACCGGCTCCCCGGAGGTCCAGATCGCGCTCCTCACGGAGCGGATCAAGGACCTGACGGGACACCTGAAGCAGTTTTCCAAGGACAACCACTCCCGCCGCGGTCTCCTCAAGCTCGTTGGGCAGCGCCGGCGTCTTCTCGCGTACCTCGTGAAGAAGGACGCCCCCCGGTACCGGGCCGTCATCGCCCGCCTGGGGCTGCGCCGCTAGCACCCCGCACCAACGACCCGGGGCGGTCCGCCCCGGGGTTCGTGCATCTCGGCCCGGGCGTCAACCACGCTCGGCCCTCGGTCCCGCGCCGACGCGAGCAAGGAGTAGCTCGTGTCTCACTCTCTCTCCATCGAGTTCGGTGGTCGCACGCTGACCATCGAAACCGGCCGCCTCGCCCGG
>JAZDPM010000208.1:0-6579 GCA_043797725.1 Chloroflexota bacterium | reverse complement strand
GGCACCGCCGCCCGCCCGATGTCCTTCGGCGATGGCCGCCCCGATCGACTGGCGTGGATCGAGCGCGCCGTCCGTGTCCTGCTGGATCGGCTGGACGGCGCGCCGGAATGCGCGGGCCTGCCTTCCGCGGAGGCGATCCAGTGCCATGCCGTTGAACTCCACGGTGCCGGCACTGCTTCGGACCACGCCAAGGAGGGCCCGCAGCGCGGTGGTCTTGCCTGACCCGCTCTCGCCCACGAGGGCAACGCTCTGGCCGGGCGCGAGCTCCAGCTCGTCGAGCGCGAGGGCCGGTCGCGCGGCCCGGTCCGTGCCCGGATAGCGGACCTGGAGGGCCCGCGCCACGAGGCGCATGGCGCCGTCCGGCGAGCCGGTCACGACCCGACCTCGTGTGCTCGCTCCAGGGTCGGGTTCGCGGCCACCAGCTCGCGGGTCACGCGATGCTGCGGCTCTGACAGCACCGAGGGCCCGCCTCGCTCCACGATCGATCCATCCGCGATGATGTCGATCCGATCGGCGAGCCCGGCCACCAGCGCCAGGTCGTGGCTGACGATCAGGAACGACGTTCCCTCCGCCAGCCGCAGCTCTCGGAACAGCTCGGCCACCTCGGCCTGCACCGTCACGTCGAGCGCGCTCGTCGCCTCGTCGGCGAGGATCAGCTCCGCGTGGAGCGCGACGGCCAGGGCGATTGCCACGCGCTGGGCTTCGCCGCCGGACAGCTGGTGCGGATAGCGCCCCAGGAGGGCCGGATCCAGGCGTACCGCGTCGAGCGCGTGGGCGATCCGCGAGCGCCGTTCTGGCGCCGGGACCCGGTGCAGCACCAGCGCCCGCTCGATCCATGTCCCGGCCCGGAGGGTGGGCGTGAGAGCCGCCCGCGCTGCCTGCAGGACCACCGCGATCCGGCGGCCACGCACCCCACGCAGCAACCTCTCCGACGCGCCGCAGAGCTCGACGCCGTCGAAGGCGATGCTGCCGCGGACGGTCGCGTCGGCCGGCAGCAGGCCCAGGATCGACGAGAGCAACAGGCTCTTGCCTGCCCCGCTCTCGCCGACCAGCCCGACGATCTGGCCGCGATCCACGGACAGCTCGGCGACGTCCACCGGGCGGCGTCCCCCGAGCTCGATCACGAGGTCGCGGATGCTGAGGAGCGGAGCGTCAGGATTCACGGTCGCGCCGACCCCTTCGGGTCGAGCCGCTCGCGGAGACCTTCGCCGAGGAGCGTGAAGGCCAGGGCGGCCACCATGATCGCGGCGCCGGGGAAAAGGGCCACCCAGGGGTGGGTGGACGTCAGCGTCCTGCCCTGCTCGACCATGAGGCCCCACTCCGTTGTCGGGTCCTGGGCGCCGAGACCCAGGAACGAGAGCGCCGCGAAGGTGAGGATCACGCCCCCGAGGTCGAGCGAGGCCTGCACGATGACCGGCCCGATCGCGTTCGGCAGGATGTGGCGCAGCGTGACCCGCCACGCTGCGATCCCGAGCAGGCTCGCCGCCTCCACGTAGGCGCGGCCGCGGATCGCCGCAGCCTCGCCGCGCATGAGCCGCGCGTACCACGGCCACCAGGACACCACGATCGCGATCGCGGCGTGCTCCATCGATGGGCCCAGGGTCGCGGCGATCGCCAGGGCGAGGAGGAGCGAGGGGAACGCCAGGAAGACGTCCACGATCCGCATCAGCAGGTCGTCCACCTTGCCGCCGACGGCCCCGGCGAAGAGCCCGACGGGCACCCCGACGAGCAGCGCCGCCACGATGACCGCCACCGAGACGCCGACCGAGACGCGGACGCCAAACAGGACGCGCGACCAGATGTCACGGCCGGCGAGGTCCGTGCCGAGGGGGTGGGCGCCGCCCGGCGGCCGGAGCGAGGCGAGGAGATTGGTGTCGCTGCCCGCGTCACCCGGGAAGGGCGCCAGCAGAGGAGCGAGGATGGCCCCCAGCGCGAGGACGACCACGATGGTGAGGCCGATCGCCAGGCCAGGCCTCCGGACCACGTAGCGCAGGACCCGCCCGGACGCGGCCGCCGTCGCGTTCATCGGCCGGCCTCCCGGAGGCGTGGATCCATGACCGGCCGGGCGAGGTCAACGACGAGGTTCGCCGCCAGGTAGGCAAGCGCCACGAAGATCGTGGTCCCTGCGATCGCGGGGGCATCGAGCGACGAGATCGAGTCGACGGCGTAACTTCCCAGGCCCTGGAAGTTGAAAAGGTTCTCCACGAGGAACGTGTTGCCGAGCGCGAACCCGAACACGAGGGCCAGCGCCGAGAGCACCGGCCCCAGCGACGGGCGGAGCGCGAAGCGGAAGATGATCGTCCGCTCGGTGTACCCGATCGCGCGGGCCATTCGCACGTGCTCTTCGCCCATCGTTTCCAGGAGCCCGGCCCGCGTGAGCCGCGCGAACAGGGCGATGGGATAGGCCGCGATCACCAGGGCCGGCATGATCAGGTGCGAGAGCCCCGACACGAACAGCGTGCCGTTGCCGGCGAGCAGCGAGTCGACCAGGACCATGTGCGTCCGAGTGGCCGCCACGGCGACCTCGTTGAGCGCCCCATCCCAGCGACCGGCGACGGGGAGCCACTTGAGCTGGGTCGCGATGGCGAGCTGGAGCAGCAGCCCCAGCCAGAAGACCGGGACCGAGGCCAGCACGGACGACGTGATGCCCGCGATCCAGTCGGGCGGGCGCCCTTTCCAGCGGGCCGCGAGCACTCCCAGCGGGATCCCGATGATCGCCGCGATGAGGAGGGCGACGGTCACCAGTTCCAGGGAGGTCATGAAGCGACCGGAGACGTCGCTCAGGACCGGCTGGCGTGTGTGGATCGAGATTCCCCAGTTGCCCGTGACGAGGTCGCCGATGTAGCGAATCGCCTGCTCTGGCAGCGACCGGTCCAGGCCGAGCGCCGTGCGCACGCGGGCCAGCTCCGCCGCGGTCGCCCGGGGCCCGGCCCACGAGGCCGCGGCGTCCCCGGGCAGCAGGCGCGTGATGACGAACGCCAGGAACCCCACGCCCAGCGCGACGAGGAGCGACTGCAGGCCGCGGCGGACCAGGATCTGGCGCATCGTGGCTCGCTGTCGTCGCGCGGGCGGGGGTGCGGGTCGGCGGTTGTCCGAAGGCCGGCGCCCGGGCGGGGGCTAGGGGCCGGGGGTCAGGTCGTACGCGAACACGACCTGCGCATAGGCGGGGTTGTCGACGAAGTTGCCGACCGATGCCTGGAGCACTCGCTGGTAGTTCTGGACGTACGGCACGACCACCACCGCGTCATCGATCAGCTGCTGCTGCATCTTCACGTACTCGGCCGCGGCCTGGTCGCGGTTCGTCGCCGTGAGGGCCTGGATCCCGTCGATCTGGGCGTCCAGCGCCGAGTTCGAGTAGTAGGCCAGGTTGAAGCTCGGCGTCTCCTCGGAATGGAACAGCGAGATGAACCAGCTGAACGGGTCGGCGTAGTCGGGCCACCAGTACATCAGGAAGACATCCTGGCGCTGGGCGACGTCGGATGATTTGGCCCTGTCCCACTGGGCCTGCCACTGGAGGGGCTGGACGTCGAGAGTGATGTTCAGCTTGGCGAGGTTCGACTTCAGGCTGGTCGTGATGAGCGACAGGTCGGTGTCGCCGGAGACGATGGTCACGCTGATCTTGAGCGGCGTGCCGCCGGGGCCGTAGCCGCTCTTGGCCAGCAGCGTGGCGGCGCCCTCCAGGTCCAGGCCGGTGCCGGTCAGCGCGTCGCTGTAGCCGATGAGGCCCTTGGGGATCACGCCCTTGGTGGGGACGACGGAGCCGCCCAGCGCGCTGGCGATCCCGTTGACGTCGAACGCCTTGGCCACGGCCTTGCGGACGTTGAGATCGGCGAGCGGCCCCGACTTCGTGTTGAGCAGCGCGACGACGTTCTGGAAGGACGGCGTCTCGACGACCTGGAGGTTGGCGTCACCCTTCAGGCTCGCGGTCAGCTGCGGCGTGAGGCGGTCAACGTACGACAGAGCACCGGACTGGACGAGCTGAGCGGCAGTCGTCGCCTCGGGCACGACCCGGTAGACGACCTTGGTGTAGTGCGCGCCCTCCCAGCCGCCCCAGTAACCGTCGTACTTGTCCAGGGTCAGCTCGTACTCCTCGCCCGCCCTCCAGCTGGCGATGGCGTACGGGCCCGTCCCGGCATCCTTGCCGGTCTTGAACCAGGCCGCGAGGGCCTCGTCCGTGGCGCCGGCGCCGGCGGCCTGGGTGTCGTAGATGTAGGCCGCGTAGTTGGCCGACGCGATGAGGTCGAGCGGGGCCGGGTACTCGAGGGTGACGACGAGCGTCTGCGGGTCCTGCGCCTCGATCGTCGTGACGGCTCCCCAGATGTAGCCGGCCCCCTGGCCCAGCGTCTTGGTCCGCTCGATGGCGGCCTTTGCGGCGGCCGCGTCCATGGCCCGGCCCGTGTGGAACGTGACTCCGGTGCGGAGGGTGAAGGTCCACGTCATGCCGTCCGCGGATGAGGTCCAGGCGCTGGCCAGGGCGGGCATGACCTTGTTGGTCACGGCGTCGTAGCGGGTCAGCGTCTCGTAGATGTCGTGCATGGCGATCACCTCGTTGGAGTACGAGGTGGCCGGGTCGAGGTCGGTCACGACCTGCGAGTGCGAGCCGTAGGTGAACGTCGCGTCCACCGGGGCCGGCGTCGCGGCGGGGCTCGACGGTTGCGGGGCCCCGGAGGCCGGTGCGGTCGTCGGTGCGCCGGTCGGCGCGGAACCGCCGCAGGCGGCGAACGCGAGCGCTGCGACGACGAGCAACGCGGAGGTCCGGAACCGGGTTGATCCGGGATGCTGCCGATGGTCCACGACGATCTCCTCCTCCGGCCGCCTGGGCACGGTCGACCAGGTCCGCTTCCGGGCCCGATCATACAGGCCTGTTGGCGCTCCAACCTCGAGCGCCACCCCGAATCTGCGACCGGCCATCAGTACCCCGCAGCCCCCATCTCGCGGCAGAGGCGGGCGAGATCGGGATGGACGTAGCGGCCGTTCTCCTCGATCTGGACGTCGTCGAGCCAGACCGACGGGTTGAGGACGACCCCGTCGCTGTGGATCGGCGAGCCAAGATCCGTCGCCCCGATTCCGAACTGCATGCAGCCGAAGACGCGCTCGTCCTCCAGGATCCGCCCGCTTGGTCGCCGGACGCCGGGGTTGAACCCGTAGCAGGCATGGTCCATGAGCATGGCGGCCGGGCTCTCGAAGCTGCGCAGCCAGCGGTCATAGGTCGTGGCCTCGGCTCCGCCCTCGATCCGCGTCGCGTACCCCTTCTCGATCGTCAGGCGCACGGGCGAGCGAAGGATGCCGATCTCGGCCGGCGGCCAGATTGCCCCGTCGTAGACGAGGACGCCCTCGAAGCTCTCGCGATGGGCCATCGGCCCCGTCTGCCCGCCGAGCATCTGGGCGTAGCCGCCGCGCTTCTCCTCCTCCCAGAACGGGTCGCCCTTCTTGTCCACCGTCATCCGCAGGTCCGTGCCGGCGGGGCTCGTCAGCCGGATCGTCGCCGCGGCCTGCGACATCCGGTAGAGGAGGCGGCCCATCTCCTCCATCGGCGGGTAGTCGACCCGGCCGATCGTGCGGACCATCATGTCCACGTCCATCCCGGTCAGGCAGACGTAGATGCAGCCCTTCGCCACGGCCGCGTGGTAGGCCGGGCTGTAGAGCTGGTAGGCGACCGCGAAGTCGAACCAGACGTCCGCCCCCAGGGCGGCCTGCGCCAGCGGACGCGGTGGCTCGCTCATCGGCTCGGGGAGAGTCGGGTAGGAGACCAGGGTGGGAATGCCACCGACGGCCTGGACGGCCCCGGCGGTCGCGCGCGCCGCCCGCATGTCCCCGGCGCTGTCCACGCTGATCAGGACCTGCTGCCCTGGCCCGACCGGGCGAACCACGGTCACGAGCTTGAGGGCGGCGGCAGGCAGCTCGAAGGCGTAGTAGTCATCTCGGGGTTCGTTGCCGATCGCGTTTCCCACGGCCCGTCTCAGCCGGGCGTGCGGTCGAGGAGGTCCTCGATCGGGCGGTAGTCGATGTCGAAGCCGAAGTAGCGCGGTCCGGCACAGCCGAGCCCGCGCTCGCTGCGGAAGGCCTCGAGGCCGCGGATCCCGACCACGGCGACCTCGTCGCCGGCATCGACCAGGGTGTTGGTGAAGCCCTCGCCGGTCGTCCGATCGGCGATCACGACCAGGTCGGGGCTGCAGACCCACGGGGTCCCATCGAGCCAGCTCACGTGGTTCTCATTCTTGAACCAGACCTCCAGGGTGTGGCCGGCGAAGCGGCCGCCGCCCTCGATGCTCGTGGTTCCGAACATGTAGCCGTCGCGGTCCTCCCAGTCCTTCTTCGTCACGCGACCCTCGAAGAGGAGGTGGCCACCGGTCTTGTCGACGGCGGCCGCGACCGGGTCGCCGCCCGCCTCGCAGGCCCGCCGCATGGCCCGCCCGAGCTCCAGGCTCCGGGTCAGTGTCCCCCGGACGACGATCTCCTTCATCTCGTTGGCCGGCAGCAGGGTGGCCGCCTGGTAGCAGTGGCCGTGGGCCGCCACGCTCAGCATCTTGCCGATCCGCTCGAGCATGAACGGGTTGGTCGCCTCCTTGAGGATGACGA
>JAZDPM010000204.1:0-4487 GCA_043797725.1 Chloroflexota bacterium | reverse complement strand
GCCGGCTCGACCGCCGGTTCGGGCGCCGGCTCGTCAGGCCGGCTCGACCGCCGGTTCGGGCGCCGGCTCCGGTGCCGCCTCGGGCCCCGCCTCGACGGCCGCCGCGGCCGCCGGTTCCGGCACCCACTCCCCGATCGCCTCGCCGCGCTCCGCCGCGATGACCTGGAGGCCACCGAACAGCGTGAAACCGGTGATCTCGAGGCCCGGCGCCGCGGGCGTCGGCTCCGGTGCGTCCGTCGTGTTCATGGCCCCGCCGAAGATGGCCGGGCCGCTGACGATCACCGGGACGCCCGGCACGACGATCACCCTTGTCCCGCCGAAGACCGTCCGGATCTCGAGACGCGCGCCAGCCGGGTCGAACGTCGCCTCCCGAAGGTCGAGGTCCACTCCGGCGTACCAGGAGATCACGCGCCCGCCGCGGAAGGAGGCGGCGGTGCTGGCGAGCCTTGCCCCGTCCATGACGGCGACCAGGTCGATCTCGTCGGCCCCCGCCTCCGGCCGGGGTGGCGCCTTCTTCTTGAAGCTGACCGCTGCGAGGGCGCTCGCGATCCCGGCGGCCAGGGAGAGGCCGAAGACGAGACCGAGCAGCTTGGCGAGGAACCGGACCATGGTGACCTCCGGGCTGACGGGTGTCGGCCGTGATCGTACGCCCCACGCGCCGTCGCGGCCCGCTACGCTGCGAGGATGAAGCGGCCAGGGCAGCGGGAGCGGGACGCCGAACGCCTCGAGGGCGCGATCTGGGGCCACCTCGTCGGCGACGCGCTGGGCGTGCCCTACGAGTTCCGCCCGCCGGGAGCGATCGGCGAGGTCGTCTTCGGGGCGCGGGGCACCCACGACCAACCCCCCGGGACGTGGAGCGACGACGGCGCCCTGATGCTGGCCCTCCTCGACTCGCTCGTCGCCTGGGACGGCGATGCCGGCCGGGCGGTCGTACGGTTCGACCCGGCCGACCAGGCGCTGCGGATCCGGCGCTGGTTCGAGGAGGGCGCCTACACGCCCGACGGCGACGGCCGCTTCGACGTCGGGAACGCCACCCGGGCGGCCATCGAGGCGCTGCGCGCCGGCGTCCCGGCCGACGAGGCGGGGAGCGTCATGCCCAACGGCCTGGGCAACGGCTCCCTCATGCGGATCCTGCCGGTGGCCCTCGCGGGCCGCGGCATGGACGATGCGACCCTTGCCCGCTGGGCCGCGGCCGCATCTGGCGTCACCCACGGCGCGCCCCTGGCGCGCGTCGCGTGCGCCCTCTACGTCCTCCTTGCGACGCGGCTTCTCGCGGCCCCGGACGAGCCCGCCGCGGCGCTCGCCGGCGCCCGGGAGGCGCTTCGGACGGAGGTCGCGGGCACGCCCCTGGAGGCCGCCCTCGCGGAGCTCCTCGGGTGGGACCGGCGGACCGGCGGTGGCCACGTCGCGGACGCCTTCTGGTCCGCGTGGGAGGCGGTGGAGGGGGCCGGCTCGTACGGGGCCGCGGTCACCCGGGCGGTTCGCTTTGGCAACGACACGGACACGACCGCCGCGATCGCCGGCGGCCTGGCCGGGATCCGCTGGGGGATCGGGGGCATCCCGCCCGCCTGGCTCGCGGCGATGCGCGGGCGCGACCTCGCGGGGCCGCTGGTCGATCGCCTGCTGGCCCGGGACGGCTGGCGGACCTCGACCACGAGCCCGCTCCGGGTCGACTGGGTCCCACTCGGCGACGTGCCGGGGCTCTCGGACGCGACCGGGGCCGTCGGGATGACGCTCCTGCCCGGGAAGAAGCGGCTCGGCTACAGCGGTCCCCATTGGCGCGACCCGGCGGCCGACGCGCGGCGGCTCCGCGAGGTCCACGGCTGCAGCACGTTCCTCCTCCTCGTCGAGGATGTCGACCTGGCGATGAGCCGGGCGTGGGCGACCGTCCCGGCGCTCGAGGCGGCCGGGATCCGCGTCGTGCGCCATCCCGTCCCCGACCTGGACGTGCCGGGCGACCGGGACGCCTTCCGGACCACGCTCGACGACCTGTTCGCCCGAATCCGTGGCGGCGAGCGGGTCGTCGTCGCCTGCCGCGGCGGCCTGGGCCGGACCGGGACGGCGGTCGCCTGCCTGCTCGTGGACGGCGACGTGTCGCCGGATGACGCGATCGCGCTCGTGCGCGCGGTCCGCCCGGGCACCGTGGAGCGGCCCTCCCAGGAGGAGTTCGTGCGGGCGTGGGCCGGGCCGCGGGGCCACCGCCCGGTGGAAGGCCGCGGGGCGACGGCATGATGGCCGGCCGCGGGGCCACGACCTGATGGCCGGCCGCGGGGCCACGACCTGATGCCTGGGCGCGTCATCGTCGTCGGCTCGGTCAACGTCGACCTCGTGGTCGTTGCGCCCCGCCTGCCCGGGCCCGGCGAGACCGTCACGGGCGGCGACGTCGCCCGCCACCACGGCGGCAAGGGCGGCAACCAGGCGGTCGCGGCCGCGCGGCTTGGAGCACAGGTGGCCTTCGTCGGCGCCGTGGGTGACGACGACTTCGGCATGGCCGCCCGGGCGGCACTCGTTGCGGAGGGGATCGACGTCACCCATCTCGCCGTCGCCGCGCGACCGACCGGCGTCGCCCTCATCGTCGTCGACGCGCGGGCGGAGAACCTGATCGCGGTGGCGCCCGGGGCCAACGCGTCGCCCACTGCGGCGTCCGTGACGGCCGCCCTCGAGGCGCTGGTCGTCGGCCCCGGCGACGTGGTTCTCACCAGCCGCGAGATCCCGCCCGACGCCGGGCGCGCAGCCCTGGCCGCGGCCCGCGCCGCCCGGGCGACGGGGATCCTGAACCCCGCGCCGGCCGACGGGCTGGATGCCGCCACGGTCGCGCTGGCCGACGTCCTGACCCCCAACGAGACCGAGCTCGCGCTGCTGGCCGCGGCCGTGGACACGGATCGTGACAGTGCGGCCGCAGAGGCCCCGGCGCCGACCGGACCACGCGCGGCCACGGACCTCGAGGCAATCGCCAGGCGTCTGCTGGCCGAAGGCCCGGGCGGCCGCGCGGTCGTCGTCACGCTGGGCGCCGCCGGGGCGCTGGTCGTGCCCGTTGACGGGCCCGCGGCGCGGGTTCCCGCGGTGCGCGTCGAACCGGTGGATACGACCGGCGCCGGCGACGCCTTCAACGGCGCCCTCGCGGTCGGGCTGGCGGCGGGGCTCCCGCTCGCGGAGGCCGTCCGGCGGGCAGTCGCGGCGGCCGGACTCTCCACCACGCGGCCGGGCGCGCGGGGCGGGATGCCGACGACGGGGGAGCTGGCGGCCCTTCTCGGGGAATGTCGCATGCCGCCCGTCGACTTCGGCCGCTTCGAGGTCCTGAGCTTCGACTGCTACGGGACGCTCATCGACTGGGAGGCGGGGATCGGCGCGGGCCTGCGGCGCGTGCTCGACGCCCACGGCGTGGCCGTCGGGGACGAGGACCTCCTGGAGCGGTATGCGCGCCACGAGGCGGCCGCGGAGACCGGGCCGTACGTGCCCTACCGCGAGGTGCTCGCGCGCTCGCTGCGCGGCGTCTGCGCGGAGCTGGAGGTCGAGCCGAGCGAGGCCGAGGCTGCGGCCTTCGGTGGGTCGGTGGCGGACTGGCCGGCCTTCCCCGACTCGCCGGATGCGCTCGCGAGCCTCGCCCGCCGTTTCAGGCTGGCGGTCATCACGAACTGCGACGACGACCTGTTCGCAGCGTCGAACCGTCGGCTGGGAGTGACCTTCGACTGGGTGATCACCGCCGGGCAGGTCGGCAGCTACAAGCCGAGCGAGCGCAACTTCGAGGTCGCCCTGGCGCGGATCGGCGTGCCCCGCGAGCGGATCCTCCACGTCGCCCAGAGCCTCTTCCACGACCACGTCCCGGCGAAGCGCCTGGGCATGGCCACGGTCTGGGTGGACCGCCGGCACGACCGGCCGGGGGGTGGGGCGACGCCGCCGGCGTCGGCGACGCCGGATCTCACTGTGCCGGACATGGCAACGCTCGCCCGGCTCGCGACGGGCGCGGAACCGCAGGGGTCGTGACCCTCGGGTCTCGACCGCCCCGGACGGCGGCCCCCGGGGCAGGGCGGCCGCCACAGGCTCAGAACATCCGGCGCAGTCCCGGGAGCCGCTTGAGGACGAGGGCGCTGACGGCCAGGGACGCCGCGAGCGTCACCGTCGCGAGGATGGCTGCCTTCGCGACGGCCGGGGCGGGGAGGTCCAGGAGGACGTAGGCCAGCGGGTACAGGATCAGCGGGTGGACGTAGTAGATGCCGAACGCGTTCTCGGCCAGCGTTCGCCAGGCGCGCCCGGAACGGTCGACCCTGCGCTGGAAGAGGGCGACACCGGCGATGATGGCCGCCAGGCAGAACGCGCTGAACAGGACCGCGGCCAGGGCCCGCTCGGGCACGGTCACCGGCAGGCCGGACATCCGGAAGCCCAGGTAGGCCAGGCCGGCCAGCACGCAGCCCCAGCCCCACGGCCCCAGGTCCGGCCGAAAGCCCGGGGCTCGGAACCAGCCTCGCCGTTCCGCGTAGATGCCGAGT
>JAZDPM010000197.1:0-3156 GCA_043797725.1 Chloroflexota bacterium | reverse complement strand
ATCACCGCCACCAGGATCGGGATGACCACCAGGGCGATCCAGGCGCCCCGCGGGAGCTTGGCCAGGGTGATGATGACCCAGACGACGCCCGTGGCGATCCCGCCCGCGAGATTGAGGGCGGCCCGCCACCGCCAGCCCCCGCTTCGCTCCCGGAGCCAGTGGATCACCATCCCGGACTGGCTGATCGAGAAGGAGAGGAAGATCCCGATCGAGTAGAGCGGGATCAGGTCGGTCACGGATCCGTCCATGACGAAGAGCAGGCCGGCCGACGCGGCCGCAAGGGCCACGATCCCCCAGGAGAAGGCCAGGCGGTCACCGAGGAGCGCGAGCTGCCGGGGGGCATAGCCGTCCGCGGCCAGGATCTGGGCCAGGCGCGGCGCCCCGTTGAAGCCCGTGTTCGCGGCCAGCAGGAGGATGAGCGTCGTGACGACCTGGAACCCCACGTAGCCCGCCCCGTCCCCGATCACCGCCCGGGTGATCTGCGAGATCAGGGTCTCGCGCTCGGCCGGGTCCGGCGCTATGCCGTAGGCGGCGGCCAGGAACGAGAGCCCGACGAAGATCACGCCCAGCACGAGGGCCATCGCCAGCATCGTCGTCGCGGCGTTGCGGGCCTCGGGCGGCTTGAAGGCAGGGACCCCGTTGGAGATCGCCTCGGTGCCCGTGAGCGCGACGGAGCCGAAGGCGAAGGCCCGCAGGACGAGCAGGATCGTCAGCGCCTCGAACCCGTCGACGGGCACCTCCACCTGGGGCGTCGGGAAGGACGCTGCCGGGACGCCCGCCGCGACCTGGGCGATGCCGAGCCCGATGATCGCCAGTGCCCCCACGATGTACAGGTACGTCGGGACCGCGAAGATATTCCCGGACTCGCGCAGCCCCCGCAGGTTGGCGACGACGAGTAGGGCGATCGCCGCGACGCCCAGCTCGGCACGCCAGGGGAGCAGGTCGGGGACGAACGAGGTGATCGCGGCCACCCCGGCCGCCACCGAGACCGCGACCGTCATCATGTAATCGAAGAGGAGCGACGCGGCCGCGACGAGCGCCACGCGCTGGCCGATGTTCGCCCGGGCCACCGCGTAGGCGCCACCGCCGCCGGGATACGCCCGGCACACCTGGCGATACGAGACCGCCACGATGAGCAGCAGGGCGGCGATGGAGATCGCGATCTCGGGCCCCAGCACCAGCGCGGCGCCGCCTGCGAGCACCAGGATCCGCAGGATCTCCTCGGAGGCGTACGTCGACGAGCTGATCGCGTCCGAGCTGAAGATGGCGAGGGCCTTCGTCTTGGAGAGACGCTCGCCGATCTCCTCGTCGCTCGCCAGGGGCCGCCCGATGGCGACGGCCTTCACCCGCACCCAGGCACGCCCGATCCCGGTCCTCGGCGCGCTGGCGGCGGGCTTGGCGGTCAGCTGGCCGGGGCCGGTGTAGCGGAAGTAGGCGCTGTGCGGCCGCTCGACGCGGACACGCCGGTCGCCGACCTTGCGGCCGCTGAGTGGGCGGCGCCCTCCGATCACTCTAGCGGCCGTCCGCCAGGCGCTCGGCCAGCGAGTCCGGCAGGCCCACGGCCCGGATATCCGCCCGGGTCGTCGCGATCGGGTAGGCGACACGGTGCCAGGTCACGCTTCGCGCCTCGGTGTCCAGGACCAGGGCGCCCGCCCGGGCGTCGCCGTCGCGCGGCTGCCCGACGCTGCCCGGGTTGAGGAGGAGGCGGCGCCCGTCGAGGAGCAGGGCGGAGCCGTGGGAGGGGCGCAGCGGCTGCACTCGGCCGCCGTCCTCGCGCCACGCGGCGGGGACGTGGGTGTGCCCGTAGAGGCAGTACGGCGTGGCAAACGCGGCGAGGTTCGCCCGCGCGTCGGGCGTCGTCATGATGTACTCCCAGGTCGGGTCGCGGGGGCTCCCGTGGACCAGGGTCATCTCGCCGAGCTCCTCCCGTTCCGGGAGGCTGGCGAGCCAGGCCCGGGTCTCGGGGGAGATGCGCCGGGCCGTCCACTCCACCGCCCGGCGGGCCGCCGGGTTGAACCACTCCACGTCCAGGAGCCCGAGCGCGGCCACGTCGTGGTTGCCGCGCACGCCCGTCGCGCCGATCTCGCGGAGTCGCGCCACGACCTCGTCGGGATGGGGCCCGTATCCGACCACGTCGCCCAGCTGCCAGACGGCGTCGACATCACCGAGCGCAGCGAGCACCGCGTCGAGCGCCGGGAGGTTCGCATGGATGTCCGAGAGGACCGCGACACGCATCGCCGTTGAGCGTATCGCGACGCCGCCCGGCGCGTGCGGCCGGTCACCAAGGGCGACGCTTCCGCTCGGCCGGCGTCCTCGGCCAGGCGGGTGCGGTGGAGCCCTTCTTGCGCACCGCGACGAGCACGTGGTCCTCGAGGCCCGGGAGGGGCGCCGGAAGCTCGGCTACCTCGATGCTCCCGCCGCCGAGCGCCGCGACGGCCGCGAGCCCGCGGGCGCGCTCGTCGTCGAGGCCGACGCGCTTCCAGGCCAGCAGGAGGCCGCCGGGCACGAGGAGGGGGAACGCGAGCTCCACGAGCTCGGGGAGCGGCGCAACGGCGCGCACCGTCACCGCCGGCCAGCGCTCCCGCTGGCGGCGGTCCGTCGCCAGCGCCTCCGCGCGGTCCGCGACCACGGCCACCCGATCGACGACGCCCGCGGCCGCCACCGCGACCTGCAGGAAGGCGGCCTTCTTGGCGATCGAGTCGACGAGGAGGGCCGCCTCGGCGGGGAGGGCGAGGGCGAGGGGCAGGCCGGGGTAGCCGCCCCCGGAGCCGAGGTCCAGGAAGCGCGTCACGCCGGCCTGCCGCAGGAGCGGGACCGCCGCCAGGCTGTCGAGGAGGTGGCCGGTCACGGCGCCATCGGGGTCGCGGATTGCGGTCAGGTTGATCGCCGCCGTCCACGCCAGCAGGAGGCGCAGGTGCCCCAGGATCGCGTCGCGGGCGCCCGGCGGAAGGTCTCCCAGGCCGAGGGCCGCGCACCCCGCGTCGAATCGCGCGACCGTCGTCGGTGCCAGGGAAGGGCAGAGCGAAGGATCGGCCGGGAGCGGTACGCGGTCGGGCAAGGAACCCTCCGTCACGTCGTGCGGGCCCCGTTGCATACGGACCGCGCCGCTCCCGGCCGGTGATCGGTTCGCACCGCCGGGACCTGGGAGGACGGTCT
>JAZDPM010000176.1:0-4166 GCA_043797725.1 Chloroflexota bacterium | reverse complement strand
CGCGACCAGCGTGAGCGCGGTCACCATGTGGATCAGGCGGACGATTGTCATCACGTTGCCGCCCGGCGGGATCAGGAACGGATCCGCGATGTAGCCGCCGGTCAGGCTCAGGATCACGATGCAGGCCGCCGTCACCCAGTGTGTGATCCGCACCGGGACCTGCCAGACGTAGATGCGGACGCGCGCGCCCGGTGCGTGGGCCGCGGCGCTGTCGCGGGTTGCGGCGTCGTCGACCAAGGCCGCATCGTCGGCCGCGCCCGCCGGGAGGGCGGTCTGCCCGAGGGCCGTCATCGGGATCTCGCCCTGGAAACCCGGATCTCGAGCGGGCCGGCGTCGGCGGGGTCGAAGGCGTGGACTCCACAGGCCGTGCAGGGATCGAAGGAGTGAAGCGTCCGAAGGATCTCGAGGGGCCGCTCGGGATCCGCGACGGGCGTGCCGACGAGGGCCTCCTCCCACGCGCCGCGGCGCCCCCTCCCGTCGCGGGGGGAGCCGTTCCAGGTGCTGGCGTCCACGATCTGGTAGCTCTGGATCGTCCGGTCGCGGATCGTCACCCAGTGGCCCAGGGCGCCGCCGGGCGCCTCGCCGAGCGACCAGCCGCGGGCCTCCTGCGGCCACGCGGCGGGGTCCCAGCGACTCATGTCGGCGAAGGCGAGGTCGCCGTCGGCAAGGCTCTGGGTCAGCTCCCGGTGCCACCCGCCGAGCCGGGCGGCGACGACCTCGGCCTCGACGGCCCGGGCGACCATCCGGCCCAGCGTGCCGAACAGCGCGTCGGGTCCGACGCCGAGGGCAGAGATCACCCGGTGAACGGCGGCCCGGACATCGCCACGGCCCTCGACGTAGGCAACGAGGACGCGCGCCAGCGGCCCGACCTCCATCGGCTCGTCCTGGTAGCGGGGTGCCTTGATCCAGCTGTACTTCTCGGCTCCCGCGAGCGTGGTGTAGGGGAGTGGCGGCCCGGCGTACTTCGGGTTCGTCTGGCCTTCACCGGGGTTCAGCGGACCTTCGACGTCGCCGTCGTGGGTGTACCAGGAGTGGGCCACTGTCTCGGTGACGTCGGCCTGGTCGACCTCCTGGACCCGGGCCATGACGCGGCCCATCACCCGCCCCGGCGGCAGCAGGAGGGCCCGGCCAGCCGTGCCGCTCTCCGGGAACTCGCCGAAGGACATGTAGTTGCCGATGCCGGCCCCCAGCGCGGCCCACTCGGGATAGTGCCCCGCGACCAGCAGGACGTCGGGCACGTAGACCTGGTCGACGAACGACCTGGCGGCCGCGATGAGGTCGGCGATCTCGTCCAGGCTGGCCTTGCTCAGGGTGGCCGGCGCCCGCTTGTCGACCTGCTGGGGATGCTCGCCGGGAATGCCTCGGCTCGGCCCGCCCCACGGCGGCGCCAGCGCCATCCCGCCCACGAGGAACGTCTGCGGGTGCGGGTTCTTCCCCCCGAGGATCGTGTGAATCCGGGCAGTTGCCCGCTGCCAGTCGAGGGCCTCCAGGTAGTGGGCGACGACCAGCAGGTTCGCCTCCGCCGACAGGCGGTAGGCGGGATGGCCCCATGGGCCGTTGGCGAACGGGCCCAGCTGACCGGACGAAAGGAACTGCCTGAGGCGGTCCCGGGCATCCCGGAACCCCGAGACGGTCGACTGCGGCCACGCGCTCGTGGCGACGGCCAGGGCCGATGTCGCGGCGGGGTTGGCCCGCAGCGCCGACTCGACGTCCACCCAGTCGAACGCGTGCAGGTGGTAGAAATGAACGACATGGTCCAGGAGGTACTGCGTCCCGGCGATGACGTTGCGGACCAGGCGGGCGTTGCGGGGGACCGTGACGCCGAGCGCGTTCTCCACGGCGCGCACGGACGCCAGGGCCTGCACCCCGGTGCAGGAGCCGCAGACGCGCTGGGCGAAGAGCCAGGCATCGCGCGGATCGCGGCCGCGCAGGATCTGCTCGATCCCCCGGAACATCGTGCCGCTGCTCCAGGCATCGGCCACGACGCCGTCGGCGACATCGGCCTCGATGCGCAGGTGTCCCCCGATTCGGGTGACCGGGTCGATCGCGATCCGCGTCATCTCACGACCTCGCCGACCCGGACGGGTCGGGGGCATCGGCCTGGTCCGCGCCGGCCGTGACGGCGACGGGCGTCCCGACCGGCTCCGCCGCGGCAGCGGCCTTTGCCGCCCGGCGTCGTTCTGCGGCTCGGCTCAGGCGGCTGCGGACGATGCTCGCCCCACCGTGCACGACCGTCAGCGCGGCGACACCGCCGACGAGCGCCTGGCCCACGTGGTCCACGCTCACCGTCGGCAGGAAGGGCAGCGGGGGCGGCAGACGCCGGTAGGCCGGGATCATCGCGTCCCAGAAGCCCGGCATCGTGCAGCCCACGCAGCCGTGGCCGGCCTTGACGGTCCAGCTCGTTCCCTCGCCGTACCGGACGGTCGGGCAGTTCGCGAACGCCTCGGGTCCCTTGCAGCCCAGCTTGTAGAGGCACCAGCCCTTCTGGGCTCCCTCGTCGCCCCAGCCAAGGACGAACTCGCCGAACTCGAAGTGGGCACGTCGCTCGCACTGGTTGTGGATGAGCCCGCCGTACGCGAAGAGGGGCCGTCCCCGCCCGTCAGTCGGCGGGAACTCCTTGAACGTCAGGTAGTGGACGATCACGGCCGTCAGGTTCTCGACGTTGAGGGGACAACCGGGCAGCGTGATCAGCCGGCCGTCCGGGACGACCCCGGCGACGCCGACGGCGCCCGTCGGACCGCCGCCCGCGGCCGGCGTCCCGCCGTCGAACGCACAGGAGCCGACGGCGATCGTGGCGAGGGCGCCGTCGCAGACCTCGCGGACGACGTCCCGGAACGCTCGCCCGCCGATGGTGCAGTGGACCCCGCCGTCCACCGTCGGGATTCCGCCCTCGACGATGGCGATGTACCCGTCCGGGTGCTGTTCCATCGTCGTCGTCCGGGACAAGTCGGCCGCGGCACCGGCCGGAGCCATCATGGTCTCGTGGTAATCGACCGAGAGGAGGTCGAGGACGAGCTCGGAAACGGTCGGGCGCGACGCGTGAAGGAACGCGGTCGTGTTGCCGGCGCAATCCTGGCCACGCAGCCAGATGACCGGGAGCCGGGGGGCGGTGGCGACCGCGCGGGCGATCCGCGGGGCGTAGCTCGCGGGAAGGGCCAGGGCGACGGCCATGGCGGCCGAGAACTTCAGCAACGCCCGTCGCGACACGCCCCGCTGGAGCAGTGCGGCGTAGAGGCCGTCATCGAGCCCGTTCATGCGGGACGTCACCTTCGGCTGCCGGACCGAGCCGCGGGCATCGGTCGCTGCGTGGCGGGGAGCTGGGCTGCCCCTGATCGCCGCGTCCGACTATGCACACCGCTCGTGCGGGCAGGACCGGCCACACGTCCCGCTCCCGGGCGCCGAACGGCACCAAGAGGCTGCTTTCGCGGGGGTCACCCCCAGGGCCGGAGTGGGGCGAGGAACTCGCCGATGAGCGCCGCGAGCTCGACCGGGCGCTCCATCGCGACCAGGTGGGCCACGTCGGCGAGGATCACGGCCCGTGCGTTCGGCGCGTTGCTCTCGAGATGCCGAGCCGTGAGAAGTCGACGTCGGCGGTGGTCGAGCGACCCCAGCCGCGGGTGTCGTAGCGGACGGCCCGGTGGCCGGTCGCGACGAGGTGCGGGACCATGGCGTCCCAGGCGCGATGGTCCACGATCCCGGCGTGGACCAGGACAACAGCTGGGCCATGTCCCTCGTCGACCACGAGGAGCCGGCCCCCCGCCACGTCGATGAAGCGTTCCATGCTCCCTCCTCGCCGGCGGAACAGGGGCGATGCTCGGGATCAGGTCGGGACGTTCGCTCCCGGCTCCCGCTCCTCGATCGCCCAGTGGATGCCCCAGCGGTCCAGGGCAGCCATGTACGGGTCGGGATCCAGCTGCTCGGGCACGAAGACGCCCGCCCCACCCCATTCGCCGCGGGCGATCAGCTCGAGGCCCAGGACGGGGTTGAACCCGGTCTGCCAGGCGACCGCCTGGAGTCCGAAGTCCGCCCACGACTCCTCGCCCACGGTCTTCTGGTAGAGGTAGACCTCGCGCGCGGCGCCGTCCTTGCGGCCGATCACCCAGGTCCCGACGATCGCCCGGCCCTTCATCCGCTCGCCGACCTTGGCCGGGTCCGGCGTGACGGCC
>JAZDPM010000175.1:0-7824 GCA_043797725.1 Chloroflexota bacterium | reverse complement strand
CTGGCCGCCGTCATCGCCGGCCTGGTCGCCACGACCGCGCTGGTTGCCGCGCCGGGGGCCGCCGCCGAGCGGCCTGCCCGGATCCTGATGGGCGAGCCAGCGACCCTGGACCCCGCGGCAGCCGGCGATGCCGGCAGCGCCGCCGTCATCGCCCAGCTCTTCGAGGGACTCACCGCGATCGACCCGACGCGGACCCCTCGCCCGGCCCTGGCGGAGAGGTGGGAGCTGCGCGATGGCGGCCGCACCGTGGCGTTCACGCTGCGCGACGGCCTCCAGTTCTCCGACGGCTCGCCGCTCTCCGCCGACGACGTGCGGCGCAGCTGGTTGCGGGTCATCGACCCGGCGGCGCCCTCGCCGCTGGCCTCGCTGCTCTACGACGTCGCAGGGGCGCGGGCGTACGCGGCGGGTCGCGGCGATGCCGGCTCGGTGGAGATTCGCGCCAGCGGGTCCACGCTGGAGGTCCGGCTGACGCGACCGGCGGGGGACTTCCCGGCCATCGCCGCCAGCCCGACGCTCGCCGTCGTGCCGCCCTCGGTCGGACGCGACGCGGCAGCCCTGCGACCCGGCCCGGCTTTCGTGGGGTCCGGCGGCTACCTGCTCGCCGCGGCTGCCCCGGACGGGCTCTCCCTGAAGGCCAACCCCCGCTACTGGGCCGGGAGGCCGGCGATCGACGAGATCACGCTCGTGTCGGACATCGGCGGCCGCAGCCCGGTCGACGTCTTCGCCGCCGGTGAGCTGGACTGGACCCCGGTGGCGGACTACGACGCATCGTGGCTCGCCTACGACCCGGACCTGGGCTCGAGCCTTCGGCAGTGGGCCGACCTCGCGGTGACCTACTACGGCTTCGAGACCCGGCGTCCCCCGTTCGACGACGCGCGCGTCCGGCGAGCCTTCGCTTCGGCCGTGGACTGGACCCGGATCGTCCAGCTTGCCGACGGGGAGGACGCCCTGCCCGCCACCTCTATGGTCCCGCCCGGGATTCCGGGACGGAGCGACGAGTCCTTCCTCCCGGCGCACGATCCCGCGGCGGCTCGGCGCCTCCTGGCCGAGGCTGGATACGTCGACCCGGCCACGTTCCCCCAGGTCACCATGGTGACGGGCGGCAGCGGCTACGACGAGGCGATCCTCACGCAGCTCGGGCAGAACCTCGGGATCAACATCCACTACGAATCGCTCGACTTCGCGACCCTGTTCTCCCGGCTGGGGAGCCAGGACTCGCCGGCCCTGTGGGCGCTCTCGTGGATTGCGGACTATCCATCGCCCAACGACTTCCTGGGGATCCTGCTGGGCAGCGGCCAACCCAACAACTACGGCGGCTGGTCGAACGCGGCGTTCGACACCGCGATCGCCGACGCGGTCGGGACCGACGACGCAGCGACGGCACGCGCCGGCTACGACGCTGCCGAATCGGTCCTGCGCGACGAGGTGCCGACCGTCCCCGTGAGCTACGGGACGTCGGCCGCCCTGGCCCGCGAGGGGCTCCTGGGCGCCACGGCCAACGGCCTCGGCATCCTGCGCCTGGCCGGCCTCGCCTGGGCCGACGAATGAGACGGCTCCTTCCTCTCGCCATCGCCACGTTCCTGCTGGCGTTCCCCGCCGCCCGGCCGGCGGCCGCGGCCTCGATCTCGTTCGAGCGGCCGACCGCGACGGCGACCTTTGGCGAGGGGATTGTCTTCACGCAGGCGTCCTCGAGTCTGATCGCGCTCGCCCGGGTCGAGCTGTTGCTCGACTTCCCCGACAGCCTCGGTCCGCACGTTGTGCAGGTGGCCGGCGCCACCGCGCCGGGCGATCACACCTTCTTCCGGGACTGGTCCGTCGCCGGCGACGGCCACCTCTACCCGAACACGACAGTCACCGTTCGCTGGCGCCTGGTCCCGGCCGATCGTGCGCTGGGGCCGGTCATCGGCCCGCCGGCCACCGTCACGTACGCCGACACGCGCTTCGCCTGGAAGACGCTCCAGGGCGACGTCGTCCGGATCCACTGGTACGAGGGCTCCGAATCGTTCGGTCGCCGGGCCCTGGAGATCGGCGAGACGGCGGTCCGCGAGGCGGCCGACTTCCTGGGGGTCACGGAGTCCGAGCGGATCGACTTCTTGGTCTACGCCGACCGGGACGCCTTCTACGATGCCGTCGGGCCCGGCACCCGCGAGAACGTCGTCGGGACCCCGATCTCGTCGATCAGGACGATGTTCGCGCTGATCCCGCCGAACGACGTCGCGGGCGCCGAGGTCGCGAGAACCGTTCCCCACGAGCTGATCCACCTCGTCTTCGACACAGCCGTCCGCAACCCCTATCACTTCCCGCCGCGGTGGCTCAACGAGGGCGTCGCGACGTATCTCTCGGAGGGGTTCACCCCGTCATACCGGGCGTCGGTCGAGGCGGCCGCCCCCGTGGGCCGGCTGATGCCGCTGCGGGCGCTCGCCGTTCAATTCCCGACGACCTACGAGCGCTTCTCCCTCGCCTATGGGGAGAGCGTCTCGGCGGTGGACTACCTCGTCCGAGAGCAGGGGACGGGGGCCCTCGTGACGCTCATCCGCAGCTACGCCGACGGTGTCACCGACGATGAGGCGTTCAGCGCCGCGGTGGGCACCGACCTCGCGGGATTCGAGACTTCGTGGCTGGCGGACCTGGGCGCGGAACCCCCGACCCGGCACGGACCGCAGCCGGGGGCAGCTGGTCCGCTGCCGCCGGGCTGGGAGACGGACGCGAGCCCGGCCCCGCCCTTGGGCTCCGCCACGCCGGGCGCGTCCCCGGGCGTCTCGCCGGGGCCCGGGCCGGGGGGTCCGACCGACGACGGGGGCTCGCCGTTCGGCGAGGGATTGATCCTCCTGGTTGCGGCGCTGGCCGGTCTCCTGGTGGGGGGAAGCCTCGCCTTCGTTCGCCGCCGACGGCGCGCCCGGATCCGCGCGCAGGGCGGGGACGGAGCGGACGGAGCGGTTCGGTGATCCAACTCGCCTCTCGCATCCGGGCCGTCCCGTCGTGGCAGATCGCTCTCTCCGGCGCCCTCGTCGCGCTGGGCTTCCTGGTCGCCGCACAGGTCCGCAGCGAGGCTCCGCGCGTTCGCTACACGACGCAGGAACGCGCCCCGCTCGTGGAGACGGTGGTCGGCCTCCAGGCGCAGCAGGAAGCGCTCAAGGAGCGGATTCTCGAGCTGCGCACCAGGGTCACGGCCGCCGAGCAGGGCGCCACGGGAAGTGGCGCCCTGGTGGCCAACTTGAACGCGGCGCTCCGGGGGGCCCGCGTCGCGGCCGGGCTCGTGGCGCTCGAGGGTCCCGGCATCTACCTCCAGCTCGAGGATTCGCAGGTGCCGGTCGCACCCGGCGAATCCGTGGCCGACTATCGCGTGGGGGCGCGGGACCTGCGGGTTGTCGCGGAGGAGCTCTGGCTGGCCGGTGCCGAGGCCGTCTCCGTGAACGGCGAGCGCCTTGTGCCCGCCACGGCCTTCGTCGACATCGGCGGCACCCTGCTGGTCAACTCGGCCTATCTCGCGCCCCCGTACCAGGTCGCGGCCATCGGCCCGGCGGACCTCTACGACGTCCTTGTGACCTCGCCCGGGTTCATCGAGCTCGTCCAGGCGCGCGCGGATCGGTTCGGGATCCGCATCTCGTTCGCCGAGCCCGACCGCGTGACCGTCCCGGCGTACGCGGGCACGGTCACCCTCCGCTACGCGCGGCCGCCGGCGCCCAGCCCCACGCCGGAGCCCTGAGCGATGCGCCAGCCGCGGAGCCAGATTGCCCTCACCGCCATCGCGATCATGCTGGGCCTGCTCGTCGTGATCCAGTTCCGGGCACAGCAGGCTGGCACCGGCCTCGGGACCCAGTCCTCGCAGGACCTGACCCTCCTCATCGCCAACCTCACCACCCGCAACGACCAGCTCCGCGGCGAGGTGGCCGACATCGGGCGCCAGCTGGACGCCATCGCCGCCGCCAACGCGCGCGGCGAGACGTCCGTGGGCCAGCTGCGCGGCGACCTGGAGCGCGTCCGGATCTGGTCCGGCCAGGACGCGGCGACGGGACCGGGCATCCGCGTCCTCCTCTTCGGGGGCGTGCCGGCCGAAGCGATCTCAGATCTCGTCAACGAGCTGCGCAATGCGGGCGCCGAGGGGATCGCGGTCGGCGGGGTGCGGGTTTCCGCGGGGACGATCACGGCCGGGCCCGTGGGAGGGCTTTCCATCGCCAACACCGCCCTGGGCCCTCGGATCGAGGTGCTCGCGATTGGCAATCCCCCGGTGCTGACCGGCGGACTGACACGCGCCGGTGGCCTGGTCGCCCAGCTGCAGGCTCGCTACGCGGAGGTTCTCGTCGAGGTGACACCCCTCGACAGCGTGGCCCTCCCGGCCGCTGATCGGTCGCTCGCGCCCATCCTCGGGGTGCCCCGCCCGTAGCCGCGGCCCGCCCGCGGTCCGGCCCCGGGTGCTACCCTCGCCGCCGATGCAGTCTCCCGAGTGCGCATGACCCTGCCCGTCGCCTTCCGGCTCGGCGACCGCCTTGAGCTGCGTCGCCCGCATCCCTGCGGCGGCCGCACGTGGGAGGTCGACCGGCTCGGCGCGGACATCGGCCTCCGCTGCACCACCTGCGAGCGCCACGTGCTGCTCGAACGCCGCGCCGTCGAGCGGCGCCTGCTCGACTTCGCGGTCCGGGGTCCCGAGGTGGGGCAGGCGTGAACCTCGCCGAGCTGCCAACGACGACGCCCGACGCGAGCGGCGCCGCGGTCTTCCGCAACCGGCCGTTCCTGCTGCTCTGGCTTTCCCAGCTGACGACCCAGGTCGGCGGCAACATGGTCCTGTACGGGCTTACGGTCCTCATCCGCGACCTGACGGGCTCCAACAGCGCCGTCGCGGTCCTGATCCTCACCTTCCTGGCGCCGGCGGTGGTATTCAGCGCCCTGGCCGGGGTCTACGTCGATCGCTTCGACCGTCGGAAGGTGCTCGTCGTCACGAACCTCCTGCGCGCCTTCTTCTTCATCGCGCTCGCCCTCTTCAACATGAACATCGGGGTGGTCTTCGCCCTCAACATCGCCGTCTCGATAGCGACGACGTTCTTCGCGCCGGCGGAGCTTTCGATGATCCCGCTCCTGGTGCCGCGGGGCCAGCTCACCGCCGCCAACGGGGTCTTCACGCTCACCCTGAACGCCGCCTTCGCGATCGGCTTCACGGTGCTGGGCCCCCTCGTGGTGACCATCGCCAACCCGACGATCCTCATCGCCATGGTGGCGGCCCTCTACCTCGTCGCGGCCGCGTTCTGCTGGACGCTTCCCCCGGCGCCGCCGGGCACGATGCCGCGCGACGGCGCGTTGCACGAGGCCGAGGAGGCGGTCGGCTCGTTCATCAACCAGTTCCGCGAGGGGATCGCCTACGTCCGCGCCCACCCGACGGTGCGCTGGGCGCTGCTCTATCTCGGGGTTGCTGCCTCCATCGTGGGCATCCTCGGCGTCCTCGGACCGGGCTTCGCCGAGGACGTGCTGGGCCTGCGCACGAAGGACTTCGTGGTGGTCGTCCTGCCGCTCGGGATCGGCGTGGTGGTGGGCGCCGTGGGGGTCAACTCCCTCCAGGGTGTCGTCTCCCGCCGCCGCCTCATCGAGGTCGGGATGATCGTCCTCGGGTTCAGCTTGGGGCTCATCTCCATCGCGGGCTCCATCGCCCAGTTCGTGCGCGACGTCGACGACGCGGTGCCCGGGCCCGACATCTCGGCCTTCATCAGCGTCCTGACGGTGGTGGTCGTCGTCGCCTTCGTGGCCGGCGTCGGCTACGCGGCCACGGCCATCCCCGCCCAGACGGAGCTCCAGGCGGAGATCCCCCAGGCCGTCCGCGGGCGGGTGTTCGGGATCCTCAACATGCTCGTCTCGGTGGGCAGCCTCCTTCCGATCATCGTCGTCGGCCCCATCTCCGACGTGGTCGGGACGATGCCGGTCGTCCTGGCAGCCGCCATCGTCACCGTTGTCGTGGGGATCGCGTCGCTCGCCCGGCGCCGCGACGCCGGGCCGCCGGGCGACCCATCCGGGTCGGTCGTCGTCGTCCCGGCGGAGGCCGAGGCGACCGCGACCGCCGGCCCTTCCCCGGAGGAGCCGTGAGCCCCCTGCCGCGGGTCGCCGTGATCTTCACGGGCGGGACGATCAGCATGACCGTCGACGCGGCTGCCGGGGGTGTCGTCCCAACGCTCGCCGGCACCGACCTGCTGGCCGCAGTGCCCGGCCTCGCGCGACGCGCCGAGGTTGTCCCGATCGACCTGGGCCGGATCCCGGCCAGCCATCTCTCGTTCGCGGACGTGCTCCGGATCCGCACCGTCATCGACGGCGCGCTGGAGAACCCGGCGATCCGCGGCGTGGTGGTCGTCCAGGGGACCGACACGCTGGAGGAGACCGCCTTCGCCTGGGATCTCTGCCACGCCGATCCGCGACCGGTCGTCGTGACGGGCGCCATGCGCAACGCGAGCGACCCGGACTGGGACGGCCCGGCGAACCTGCTGGGCGCCGTGCGCGTCGCGGCCGCCGAGGCGGCGCGGGAAGCGGGCGTGCTGGTCGTTCTCGGGGGGCTGATCCACGCGGCCGACGCCGTAGCCAAGCGTCACGCGTCGGCCGTCGATGCCTTCGCCACCCGCGAAGGTCCGCCGCTTGGGCGGGTGGGGGAGGGGGGCGTCCGGCTCCGCCCGCGTGGCCCCCGCCGGAGGCTGCCCGCCATCCCGGCGGCGGCCGCCCTGCCCGTTCCCATCATCGTTGCGGCGCTCGAGACGACCGGCTCCGCGCTTGACGCCGCCGTTCGCGCCGGGGCGCCTGGCGTGGTGGTCGCGGCCACCGGCTCCGGGAACACGCATCCCGATCTCCTGCGCGCCGCCATTGACGCCCGCGAGGCGGACGTCGTCGTGGTGCTGGTGTCCCGCACCGGCGCCGGCGCGGTGGGAGCGACCTACGCCTTTCCGGGAGGCGGCGCGACGTGGGTTCGGGCCGGGATCCCCCTGGCGGGGAGCCTGACCCCCGTCCAAGCGCGTGTTGCGCTGGCCCTGGCGCTCGGTGCCGGGATGGGCGGCGTCGACCTGGCGGAGCTCCTGCTGGGACCGGCCGGCGCCTGAAGGTCACGCCTGGGGCCGCTATCCTTGCGTCACTCGCGCCGCCACGGAGGACCGCCCCGATGTCGTTGCCCCAGGATGCCCGGAAACAGGACCTGAACCGTCGGCTGGAGACGGTCAGCTGGGGGCTGTTCCTCATCATGCTGGGCGGCTTCGCGCTGGTGAAGGGCGTCCCGGAGGGGACGTGGCTGATCGGGGCGGGGCTGATCATGCTCGGGCTCAACGCGATGCGCCTGGTGGCCGGGATTCGGGCAAGCTGGTTCACCCTCATCCTCGGGACCATCGCCCTGCTCTCGGGGCTCGGCAGCGTCTACGGGATCGACATCCCGGTCGGACCGGTCCTCATCATCCTCATCGGCCTGGCCATCGTCGTGCGCGCCTTCCAGCCGCGCTGGTAGGGCCGGGCCGAGCCGGTTCGCCCCGGGCGGCCTGCAGCCGCCCAGAGGCATTCTGCCCCAACGAGTCGGAAGGCTACTTCCAGTAGGCGCCGAGCGCCTTGGAGGTGCTGACGGCGTAGTTGGAGTCGCCCGGCCACTGGACGCGGAAGTTGATGGCCGCGGCCGTGCCGGACCGGTACCAGAAGGTCACGTTGCCGTTGGCGTCGGCCCACGCGGACTTGAGGTACGTGGGGCTGCCCCAGACGCCATCGGTCTTCCTCGCGATCAGGACGTTGATGCGCTGGCCGGCAAGCGCGCTGCCGCCCGCGAACTTCCAGGTGATGTACTTGCCGATGGCCTGGACCTTCGGAGTCCTGGTGGTGTAG
>JAZDPM010000167.1:0-2614 GCA_043797725.1 Chloroflexota bacterium | reverse complement strand
CGGGCGATGTGCAGCCCGATCTCGATCGCGACGCCCCGTCGCACCCGCAGCGTCTCGAAGAGACCGTCGCCCAGCTGGAAGCCACGGTCGCCGACGCGGAGCGCCGGCTCGTCGGCTGCCACCAGCCGCCCGTCGACCCAGGCAGTCGGGCGGGCTCCTGGTCGGGCTCCCGGGCGGGCTCCTGGGCGGGCTCCCGGGCGGGCTCCCGGGCGGGCTCCCGGGCCGCCCGCGTCGCTCTTGCTCACTCCGCCTCCTCGCCTTCGACCATCGCGCCGATCGCCCGAAGTGGCCCGCGGGCCTTCGTCCGCGTCTCCTCCCACTCGGCCGCCGGGTCGCTCCGCCAGGTGATCCCGCCGCCCACGTGGAGCGTCAACCGCCGCCCGTCCGCGACGAACGTCCGGATCAGGATCGACGAGCCCATCGCCCCGCCGGCGTCGAGCCAGAGCGCCGAGCCGCAGTATGGGCCGCGGCGGACCGGTTCGAGCGATTCGATCAGCTCCATCGCCCGGATCTTGGGGGCGCCGGTGATCGAGCCGCCGGGGAAGGTCGCCGCCAGCAGGTCGAAGGCGTCGCGCCCCGGGGCCAGCCGCCCGGTCACCGTCGAGACGAGGTGCTGGACTGATGGGGTTCGCTCCAGGCGCCAGAGGCGCGGAACGCGGATGCTTCCCGGCCGACAGACCCGCCCGAGGTCGTTGCGCAGGACGTCGACGATCATCGTGTTCTCGGCGCGGTCCTTGCCGGACGCCAGGAGCTCGGCCGCCAGGGCCCGGTCCTCCGCCCGGGTGCGGCCGCGGGGTCTGGTGCCCTTGATCGGGTCGGTCCGGACCCGGCCGGCCGCATCGAGGGCCAGGAACGGCTCCGGCGAAGCCGAGACCACTGCGCGGCGCGGGCCGCCGGGCGTCGCGCGCCCGAGGTCGACGAAGGCGGTGAAGGCCGCCGGCTCCCCGGCCCGCAGCCGCCGGAAGACCGGCCACGGGTCGCCGTCAAAGGGCGCCACGAGCCGCCGGGCCAGGTTCGCCTGGTAGAGCTCGCCGGCGGCGATCGCCGCCCGGACCGCCTGCACCCGCGCCATCCAGGTGGCGCGATCGACCTCCGAGCGAAAGGCCAGCCGCGGGAAGTCCGTCTCGCCGCGCAGCGGCACGCGCACCGCCGCTTCGGCGCGCGCCCGAACGCCCGCCAGGGCCCGCTCGAGGGCGGTTTCGTCACCGTCGATCGCTCGCCCCGCCAGCCACGCCCGCTTGTCGCGCTCATCCCAGGCGATCGCCCAGGTGTGCAGGCCAAGGCGCAGGTCTGGCAGCTCCTGGTCGTCGACCGCCAGCGTCGGCAGGCGCTCCAGTCGGCGCCCGAGGTCGTACCCGAGGTGCCCGACGAGCCCTCCGGCAAAGGGCGGCGCGCCGGGCGGCAACGGCGAACGGTCGAGCCGGGCGAGGGCGGCGCGCGCCGCCGCGAAGGGATCCACGCCTCGCGCCGACCCTTCCAGCACGGCGACCGGCTCGGCGACCAGGAACGACCAGCGCCCCGCCCGGCCCGGTCGCGCGCTCTCGAGGAGCGCCAGCCCAGGCAGGTCCCGAAACGCGTCCGCGGCGTCGGCCGGCGCGATCCCGTCGAGCGCGGGGAGGCGCTCGACGGCCAGCGCGGCGACGGGCACGGGCATGGGCACGGGCACGGGCATGAGCGGATTATCCGCGCCCGCGGATCGCGATCCGCGCGCTTCGCCCCGTAGAATCCTCCCGAGAAGCCAGCAAGGGGGTCACATGCGTGCACGAGACCACGGAATCGTCCTGGGCCGGCTGGGGCCGGGCCCGCTCAACGCGATCACCGACGTGGCCGGGGTGCGGGTCGGGCACACGACGCTGGTTCGCGGCGAGGGGCCGCGCGTCGTCGGCGAGGGGCCGGTCCGGACGGGCGTGACGGTCGTCGTCCCCCACGACGGCGACGCATTCCTCGAGCCGCTCTTCGCCGGCTGCCACCGCCTCAACGGCAACGGCGAGCTGACCGGCCTCGAGTGGGTACGCGAGTCCGGCTGCCTGACGAGCCCGATCGCGATCACGAACACGCACTCGGTTGGCGTCGTCCACGACGCGCTCCTGGTTCACGCCGTGCGCGCCCACGGGCCGCATACGGAGTTCTGGTCCCTGCCGGTCGTGGGCGAGACCTACGACGGCGTCCTCAACGACATCAACGGCTTCCACGTGCGCCCGGAGCACCTGGATGCCGCCCTGGAGGCGGCGGCGGGCGGCCCGGTTGCGGAAGGCGCCGTCGGCGGCGGGACCGGGATGATCTGCCACGAGTTCAAGGGCGGGATCGGCACCGCCTCGCGAGTCGTCCCGGCCGACGCCGGCAGCTTCACCGTCGGCGCTCTCGTCCAAGCGAACTACGGGTCCCGCGAGCTCCTTCGCATCGACGGCGTGCCGATCGGCGAGGCGATCCCGACGAGCGCGGTCCCGAGCCCCTGGGCCGCCGCGGAGGCGCTGGCCCGGGCCGGTGGGCGCGGCACCGCCCTCGAGCCCGGGGCCGGCTCGATCATCGTCGTCCTCGCGACCGACGCCCCACTTCTCCCGCACCAGTGCGAGCGCCTCGCGCAGCGGGCGAGCCTGGGGCTGGCCCGGATGGG
>JAZDPM010000151.1:0-2443 GCA_043797725.1 Chloroflexota bacterium | reverse complement strand
TCGGGGACCTTGCCCCGCCCATTCGTGCGGCCCACGCACGAATGGGCCGCCGACGGCTGTCGGAGAGCTCTCCCGGGCAGAGAAGATCGCGTGCGGCGCAATGCCCAGTGGCGCGGGCCCCCTCGTCTGCCTCCCCCGGCTTCGACATCGAACGACCGGAGATCGCGGCCGCGCACCGCTTCTGCCCGAACGGCCCCTTCCCGCCGCGAGGTGCGCGCGTTAGACTCGCGCCGGTCACGGTCGTGGGGCGACCGAGCACGGAGGGGCAATGGCGGGTCTCGGGGCGCTGGGTGGAGGAGGCCTGTTAGCGGGCAAGAGCCTCGCCGTGCTCGGCGCAGGATTGCTCGCCGGCGCCCTCGGCGGAGGCGCGCTCGTAGGGTCGGGCGCAGTCCACTTCGGTGCCCCCCAGGACGGGAGCGCCAGTGGGGGCCGGGGCCTGGAGCTGGTCCCCTGCCCGGACCAGGGTCCCGTGATCGGGACCATCCCGCGCAACCAGCAGGTCCTCGTCACCGCGAAGTCCGCCGACGGCGGCTGGCTGCAGCTCTACTGGCCGGCGCCCGGCATCGAGCGCGCCTGGACCAGGGCCGGCCCGCTGAAGCTGGAGCGCGACGCCGCCTCATTGCCCGTCGCGAGATGCGAGGCGCCACCCACCGCAACGCCACGCCCCACCGTCGAGCCGACCCCGATCCCCACGCCGACGCCGACCCCGACCCCCACGCCGTCGCCCACGCCCACCCCCACGCCGAACGCGGCGCCCAAGGTCAGCGGCCTCAAGGCATCGCGGACGACGATCAGCTTCGACCAGGGCACGTACTGCGTGACCGCCCCCAAGAGCACGACGATCTCCGTCGCGGCCACGGACGCAGACGGGATCGCGGGCGTCACCCTCTACTTCCGGCGACCCGGCAGCACCACCTACGCCCAGAAGCCGATGGCGCTCTCGAACGGACGGTACGTGGCCACGCTCGACACGACCGCCGACAAGCTCTCGAAGGCGGGCGAGCTGCGCTACTACGTCGTGGCGAGGGACGCGAACGCCACGCCGAAGTCGACCCGCTCGCCGGCGTCGGGCACGCTTACCCTGACCGTCAAGGTCTGCGTCAACACGGGCCCGAAGATCACCCGGTACGCCAGCGACGTGCCGAACCTCGAGACGAACCCGCTGGGAACGGGTAAGTGCCAGTTCGGCTATCCCCTGGGCACCGGAATCCAGGCCGAGGCCACCGACGTGGACGGCGTCGCGTCGATCACCCTCTACTTCAGGGGCCCCGGGATGGCCGCGACGGTGTCGCGAGCCATGGACCGCGACGGCGACACGTGGTACGGCTTCATCAACACCAGGGACGACGGGATCACGGACACGGGCACGATCTCGTGGTACGTCGTGGCGAAGGATGCCAAGGGCGCGACGACGAAGTCCGGGACGAACTCGATCCGGGTCTACCGCTGCGACACGCCCGCGACCTTTGCCATACCGGCGGGAGTTCCACCGATCAGCCCGACGTCGATCCAGCTGAGCGCAGCCACCGGGGCCCCGTATCCCGTCGTGACGGTGATCGTGGGCGTCACGGACGGTGACGGCACGCCCTCCGTCGTCATGACCTGGCAGCTGACCGACCGGGCGGGCACGAAGGTCCTGCTCTCGGGCAGCGCGCCCATGTCACGCGCGGGAAGCCTCTACTCCGGCGCCATCGAGACGTCCCGGGCGTGGCGGGACGCCATCGTCGGGCAGAAGACCGTCGGTCGCCTGTGGGTCTCATTCGTCTCGACCGACCCGCTTGGCGGCGAGACCTCCTACGCGAACAGCCGCGTCTACAACGCCTACGTCTACGCGCAGTGAGCCGCTGACATGCCCATCCTCGGCCTCATCACCCGCTTCGTCCTCGCCGCCGTCATCGGCCTCGGCGGGGCGCTCGGCGTTGCCGCCGCCACCGCCCCGCCGGCGTCGAGCCTCCTGCCTGGCCCAGAGACCGTCTTCGAGCTGACCACCGACACCGGCGACCAGGTCGCCGCCTTCGGCCTGATCGCAGTCCCGGACGAGGAGCCGATCGCCCTCCAGGCGCTCCCCGACGACGCAATCCTCCAGCTGGTCTCCTTCGTCGAGCCCGGGACCGAGCCCGGCACCGGCGGCGCCACGCGGCCGGCCTGGCTTCTCCCCACCGGCTACCCACGGGTCCCGCCGATCAGCCAGTTCGACGGCGGACCGCTCGGGCCGGCCAACTGCACGATGGCGTCGGGCGCCATGCTCGGACGGCTCGGCTACGGGATCGTGACCACCGGCTCCCAGCTGCGCGCGCTCCAGCCGGACCAGGAGGGCGGGACTTCGATCGCCGATCTCCAGGTCGCCATCGCCAAGTGGGGGGTCTCCTTCAACCAGGGCGCGATCTCGCCGCTCCAGCTGCGGGCCCTCCTGTACGCCGGCGCCGGCGCCGTGGTGCAGATC
>JAZDPM010000150.1:0-2056 GCA_043797725.1 Chloroflexota bacterium | reverse complement strand
CACCCCGATCGAGCCGCCCGGAGGACCCGTCGGGCCCGCATCGACGGCGACAGGGATGCGCACCGGCCCCGTGCGCCTGCGGTCTTCCGGCTTGCCGCCTGCCGTTGCGTGGCACGCCATGTTTCCTGCCTGGATGGCCGGTTTCGGCCCCATTGACGCGTCAAATGGGGCGCCGCGCGCACGATTGATGGGCCGAAGCGGCTCAGGCAGCGCCTTCGAGCAGGAATGATGGCGTGGCGCGCACGGCGGGAGGGATGCAGCTCGCGGCGCGGAACCGCGGCGGCCGGTGGGTCGCGGCGCCTGCAGCGCAGAACGGCCGTGGGCCCCCGGGGTCCCTACAGCCCGCTGTAGCTGTGCAATCCCGGGAACCAGAGGTTGCCGGAGTAGGTGACGAGGACCATGACGAACCCGATGACGAGGACGAGCGCGGCCGGTTGACCCCGCCAGCCGGGCTGGCTGCGGAGGTGCAGGTAGACGGCGTAGACGAGCCAGGTCACGAGGGAGCTCGTCTCCTTGGGATCCCAGCCCCAGTAGCGCGACCAGGCGATGCTCGCCCACCAGCTGCCCAGCACGATCATCGTGGCGAAGACCGGGAAGCCGACGATGACGGCCCGGAAGGCGACTGCGTCGAGCGTCTCCCGCGAAGGCAGCCAGGCGAATCGCTCGACGGTCCGGCCGTCCGCCAGGCGTCGCTCCTGGACGAGGTACGCCAGGCCTGCGGCGAAGCTCATGGCGAAGATCCCGTAGCTGACCATCGCCATCCCGACGTGGATCGTCAGCAGGAGCGGGTTCTGGAGCGCCGGGGCCAGCGCCTCGATCTCCCGGGGGAGCGCCCAGCTGAAGAGGAAGAGGCCAAGGGCCACGCCGAGGGGAATGAAGCCGATCGAGCGGATCGGGTGTCGCCGCTCGAGGAGCAGGTAGCCGGCGACGATCCCGAAGGCGAAGGCGACGGTGAACTCGTACATGTTGCCCCACGGTCCACGCCCCACCACGATCCCGCGCAGGAGGAGGGCCAGGCCAAGGGAGGTGCCGGCCGCCCAGGCGAGGCCGATCGCGAACGGCCCGGCCGCGGTGCGCGGCCGGGCGTCATCGGCCGCTGACGCGGTCACCTCGGCGGCGAAGCTGCCGCCGACCACCCCGCCGAATGCCGGCGCCGGGCGCTGCGTCGGCGCAGCGGCCAGGCGCCGGCCGGCGGCGAGGAGCGCGGCATGGGCGACGTGGGCCGCGAAGGCCCCGACGAGAAGGAGCCCGGCGACGACGTACAGGTAGTGGGAGGCGGTGGCCATGCGAGCGGTCCCCCCGGCGCGGCGGTGCGGTGACCCGTCAGGCGATCGCGGCGCCGCCGGGAGGCCGGCCTGCCGGGCGGGCAACAGTCATCCCCCGGGGGGCGATCGCGAGCGGGATGAGCAGGACGAGCGCGACCCAGTCGGGGCTGACGATCTTCGCCACGAGATCGAGGATGCCCGTCCACGCCTGCTGGAGGGTCGCCCAGATGTCTCCGGTCATGCGTTGCTCCCATGTCAAGCGGCCGCGGCGATTCTAGCGGCCGGTCAACGCCACGTCGCTCGGTCCGCCCGCCGGGGGCCCGCGTCAGGGGCCCGGCGACGCGGTGGGGGTCGAGGGCGGCGACGAGGCCGGCGACGGGTTCCTCGGGTTGCTCTTGGCGATCTCGTGGCAGAGGACGCAGGTGTTGTCGTCGCGGAGCGCGTGGTCGAACGGCAGCCCCCCGACCTCCGGAGCCGCATGGCAGCTCCGGCAGGTGAGGCGCTGCGTGTCCGGGTGTGGTTTCTGCGGTGGCGGCGAGGCGGTGGGCTTGTGGCAGAGCCAGCATTCGTCCTCGTGCCTGCTGACCATGCTCGACGGCAGGTGGGCGACGTCCCCGTGGCAGTCCAGGCACATCTGGTCCTGGAGGCGCGAATGCGGCTGGGTGATCGCGGGCCCCTCCGGCGCGACCTTGTGGCAGTTCAGGCACTCGCCCTGGGGGATCCCCTGGTGGCCGGGAGCCGTCCGACCCAGGCGATCGTTGGTGTGGCAGACGACGCACTCGTGCCAGCCC
>JAZDPM010000139.1:0-4026 GCA_043797725.1 Chloroflexota bacterium | reverse complement strand
GGGGAGACGCTGCCGGTGGAGCGAGCGCTCGCCCTCGCGACCGAGATCGAGGGCCACCCCGACAACGCGGCCGCGGCCCTGCTCGGCGGCTTCACGATCGCCGCGCACGGCGGGGCGCCGATGGCGATCCGTTTCGACGTGCCCCGGGACCTGCGGGCGATCCTCTTCATCCCCGACCTGCGCCTGGCCACGCGCGCAATGCGGGCGGCGCTCCCGGAGCTCGTGCCGCTGGCCGACGCGGTGGCGAACCTCCAGCAGGTGGCGCTCGGGGTGGCCGGGCTCGCCGCCGGCAGCGCGGACGGACTCCGGCACCTCACCGTGGACCGCCTCCACGAGCCCTATCGCGCGGCCGTCTTCCCGCAGCTCCCCGCGCTCGTGGGCGCGGCGCGCGACGCCGGGGCGCTCGGCGCGTGCCTGTCGGGGGCGGGCTCCACGATCATCGCCTTCGCCGAATCGTTGTCAGGGTTGACCCGGATCGAGGGCGCCTTCCGGGCGGCCGCGGCCGACCTGGACCTGCCGGGTCGCGTGGAGCTGGTTGCGCCCCGCAACGCGGGCGCCCGCGTGGAGCAGCCGCTGGGCGCGTAGGGCCCGGAGTCGCGGCGGCGGCCGGCGCTGCCGCACGCTGCCATGGTGGCGGGAGCGACCACCACGACCGACCACCACGACCGGCCACCTTGCGCGCCACGCCATGTTCCGTGACGCTGGCGACCCACGACGCCCGTCCGCGCGGTGGCTCGTGCGTGCCGCGCGAAGATCCGCGGGCTGGGAGCCGCCGGGCGACGCATCGGGCAGGAAGGATCGCGTCGCGCGCAAGGGGCGTGGCGGGTGGCGACGGCGCAAGGGGCGCGGCGCGCGGGCGCGTCAACGGCCCACGGCGACGAACCGAGGCGGCGCATCCATGATCGTCGCCCGGCGGCCATGCAGGTTCACCCAGATGATCGCCGGCCCGGGCCACGGCACCAGTGGATCCCTGAGTGCCGCCAGGGCGTCGGCCATGCGTGCCGGGTAGGCCGCAGCGAACGTTCCCTGGAGGTCTCGCACGGCCGCCCGGGTGCCGACGGTCGATCGCAGGACCAGGAGGCGAGAGGTCTCCACCGCGTCGACCCGGAAGGTGGCCGCCGCGGCCGCGCCCAACGAGCTGCGGCCCAGGGCCTCCGACTTGTCGGACGATCGCCGGATGGTCTCCTCGGCTCGGCGGATCTCCGATTGGATCTCGGCGGCCACCAGGAGGGGTCGCGAAGGGTGGCCGAGCGCGCAGTCGACGACGCCGCGCACCGCTCCGACGACCGGCACCTCGACGCTTCTTCGCCACGCCGGGTGGACGAACGCCAGAAACGCCTCGAGCATCGGCGCCTGGAAGCGGTCGCGCAGGGGTGCGCCCGTCGGGAAGAGGCGGATCGAGACCTCGCAGCCGAGGGCCAATGCCATGCGAACCATCGTCTCGACGTCGGGCTCGATCGTTGCCGCTTCGACCCGACTGACCGTCGATGGGTTCACGCCGGCGGCTCGCGCGATTGCCGCGCGAGCCAATCCAGCATCGCCGCGGAGTTCGGCGAAGTCACGGCCGAGGCCGCGCCGAATCTCGTCGGCCCGGCGCTCCGCCTCGACCTCGGCGCTGGATCGTCCGCTCATGCCGCGGAGTGAAGCACGACTCGCTCACCCACCACTTATCCGGATGCGGGGGCGGCCGTGGTGCCGCCCGCCCCCGCGGTCGCGCGGCGCGCCCACCCGCCCGCCCGCCCGTCGCCTTCGCCTTCGCCTCCTGTCCGCCCGTCCGCCCGTCCGCCACCATAGCGCGCCACGCCATGTTCCGTGCCTGCAACGGCCCCGGACGCGCCTCCGCCGCCCATTCCGCGCGTCCCACGCAACGAACTCCGGCCGAACGGCCACCCAGCGCCCGACGAGGCAGGTAACATGGCGTCGCGCGCAATCGCGGTGCGCGTAGAGCCGCCCCGTCCGCCTCGCACGACCGCTCTGGCCCCGCCGTGCCTCCCGCCGGGCCGCCGCCCCGCACGACCGCCCCGCCGTGCCTCCCGCCGGGCCGCCGCCGCACGGCCCCGTCACCCCGCCGCGCCAACCTCACTGTCCCGGGCCCCGTCGCCCCGCCGCACGGCTCCGCCGCACGGCCCCCCGGCCCCCGCACGGTACAATCCGCGCCGATGTCGCATCCACTGATCGTCATGAAGTTCGGCGGGAGCTCGGTCGCGAATGCCGACCGGATCCGCCGCGTCGCCCGCCGGATCGCCGCGTCCCGGGCCGACGGCGCCGACCTGTGCGTCGTGGTCTCGGCCATGGGCGACACCACCGACGAGCTCCTCTCGCTCGCCGCCGCCATCACGGACGAGCCGGAGCCGCGCGAGCTGGACATGCTGCTCGCCACCGGGGAGCACCAGAGCGCCACCCTCATGTCGATGGCCCTTCACGCCCTCGGGCTGCCGGCCATCGCCCTGACAGGTGCCCAGGCCGGCATCGTCACGGACGGCACCTACGGCCGGGCCCGCATCGCGGGGATCGACCCGGTCCGGATCCGCTCGGAGATGGCCGACGGCAAGGTGGTCATCGTGGCGGGCTTCCAGGGCCAGAGCGCGAAGGCGCTCGCGATGGTGGAGACGACGACGCTGGGCCGCGGCGGCTCCGACACCACCGCCGTCGCCCTTGCGGCCGCGCTCCGCGCCGACCGCTGCCAGATCTATACCGACGTGAAGGGGATCTACACGGCCGACCCGCGCCTGGTCCCCGACGCCCGCCAGCTCCCCGCGATCGGCTACGAGGAGATGCTGGAGCTCGCCCACCAGGGCGCCCAGGTGATGCAGGTCCGCGCCGTCGAGCTCGGCTGGGTGAACGACGTCGTCATCGAGGTCCTCAGCTCGTTCGAGGACGCCCCCGGCACCCTCATCAAGGAGGACCCGCTCGTGGAGCAGCGCAACAAGGTGCGGGGCATCGCCCAGGATCGGAACGTCGCCAAGATCACCCTCGTCGAGGTCCCCGACCGCCCCGGCGTCGCCCACGCCGTCTTTGCCCCGCTCGCTGACGCCGGCATCAGCGTCGACATGATCGTCCAGAACGTCGGCCACGGCGGCACGACCGACATGAGCTTCACGGTCCCCCGGGTGGAGCTGGCCAAGGCAAAGCGGGTCCTGGAGCCGCTGGTCCGAGATCTCGGCTTCCGGGAGATGACGACGGACGCGTCGATCGCGAAGGTCTCCATCGTGGGAGCCGGCCTCCACAACGCCCCCGGCTACGCCGCCCGGATGTTCGGGACCCTCTCCGACGCGGGCGTCAACATCGAGATGATCTCCACTTCCGAGGTCCGGATCACCTGCACGATCGCCGAGCACAACCTCGAGGCGGCCGTCCGGGCGCTCCACGCGGCCTTCGAGCTGGCGACTGCCGACCCGGTCGACGGGCCCGCGGGCACCAACGCGACGGCGGGCGGGAACCCCGCGGCCGGTGCGAACCCCGCCCCAGGCACGAACCCCGGGACGGCCGCGAGCCGGTGACGGCGTTCCTCGCCCGGGAGGAGCGGTTCGAGCGGGTCGGATCGACCAACGATGCGGTCCGCGCCTGGCTGGCCGCCGGCACACCCGAGGTCTGCCTGGCCGTCGCCGACGAGCAGACCGCGGGCCGCGGTCGAGCCGGGCGCACCTGGACGGCCCCGCCGGGCGCGGCGCTCCTTCTCTCGGTCGGGTTCCGACCGGCCTGGCTGGCGCCCGGCCACGCCTGGCGGCTCGCCGCCGTGGTGAGCCTGGCGATGGCCGATGCGGCCGAGGACGTCGCCGGCCTCCGCAATCACGCCATCCGCCTGAAGTGGCCGAACGACCTCGTGATCGAGGCGACCGCGCCGGACGCGCCGGAGACGGACGCGCCGGCATCGGACGCGCCGGAGAACGACCGAACCGGGCTGGGCGGCGGAGCGATCCGCAAGCTGGGCGGGGTCCTCGGCGAGTCTGACGGCCTCGGGACGGACGACCCGCGGGTTGTCGTCGGGATCGGCGTCAACGCCGGCTGGGCCCGTGGCGAATTCCC
>JAZDPM010000134.1:0-4109 GCA_043797725.1 Chloroflexota bacterium | reverse complement strand
GGGCGTGGTCGTCGTCACCGGCGAAGAGTACGCTCTCCCCTCGATGCAGTTCGCGATCCAGATCCCCAACTTCGGAACGGGTGGCGACCCCCGCGTCCTCGTCGACCTGGCCCGGCGCGCCGAGGATGCGGGCTGGGATGGATTCTTCGTCTGGGACCACCTTCTCGTCGACCCGTCGTGGACGCTGGAGATCGCGGACCCCTGGATCGCCCTTGCGGCAATCGCCGGGGCGACGACCCGGATCCGCCTGGGCCCCATGGTGGCGGCGATCCCCCGGCGGCGCCCTGCCAAGCTCGCCCGCGAGACGGCCTCCCTCGACCGCCTGAGCGACGGCCGGCTGGTCCTCGGCGTCGGCCTTGGCTGGCCCTCGGAGGCGGACTTCGGCTGGTTCGGCGACGAGGTGGATCTCGCCCGGCGCGGCGCCATGGTCGACGAGAGCCTGGCCATCCTCGAGGGGCTCTGGAGCGGCGAGCCGTTCACCTTCGCCGGCGAGCACTACCGCGTTGGCCCGGCCACCTTCCTGCCGCGTCCCGTCCAGGAGCCCCGGATCCCGGTCTGGGTGGCGGCTCTTCGCCCGGGGCCCGACGCGCCACTCCGGCGCGCCGCCCGCTGGGACGGCTTCGCGCCCGCCGTCGAGGACGGTTACCTGCCCCTCGAGACGTTCGCCCGCGACGTGGCCCGCGTCCGGGAGCTGCGCGCCGCGGCCGGGACGCCCGCCGACGCGCCATACGACATGGTCGCCGCCGGGGCGACGCCGGGCGATGACCGGGCGGCCGCGCACGAGACTGTCGCCGCGTTCGAGGCAGCCGGCGCCACGTGGTGGCAGGAGATCGTCTCGGACTGGCTCGGGGGCATCGACGAGATCCGGGCCCGGATCGCCGCCGGGCCGCCGCGGGCCTGACCGGGCGGACGCAGCCCTGGCTCCCGTCGGGCGCGACAGCTACTCGACGATGGGGCCGCAGGGATCCTCGTCGCCGGGGAGGAGCGGGCGAACCGTGAGCCCCCGCGTTGAGCTGGCCGACGCCGTCGCGACGAATTGCGTGAGCTGGGTTGCCCCGGCGAAGATGGGACGCAGGGCGACCGCCAGGTCCCCGGCAGCGATCCCGCAGCGGGTGCCCGGCTCGCCACGCACCGGCTCCCCGAACGCACCGAGGGGCGGCTCTGCCACCGGCCAGACCGCCGGCGCACCCGGCCACGGCTCCGGTGGCGGGCCGACGATGACCGCGTACGATGCTGGCACGTGCGCCCGCTCGGCGCCCAGCTCCGGGCCGATCCAGCTGGCCATGTCGAGGAGCTGGTACCAGAACCGGGCGAACGCGGCGGGCGTGCCGGGGACGGCGTCGGGGCAGGCCTGGGACGGTGGGCAGGGGCCGGCGGCATTGGCATCCCCCACGAGGTCGTACGTCACCCCGTCGAGCATGATCTGCAGCCGCGCCGCGGCGGCGCCCAGCGGCATTGCCCCGCCGGTGAGATCGGCGCCCTGGCGGAGGATCCCCGCGTCCTTCGCCGCCTGGACCAGCGCGCCCACGCCCATCGGGCTGATCAGCCGTTCGACGAGCGGTGCCACGAGCGGTCCCGGGTAGATCTCGATGACCGCGCCCTGGGTCAGGACCCTGCCGTCCGTCGTAACGACGAGCAGGGGCAGGTTCCCGAACGTCGAGCGCGGCGGGAGAGCCTGAGTCCACGAGGCCCGGATCACGAAGCCGACCGGCCCGGGCGTTGACGTGGCCGTGGGAAGGCTCGGGTTCGGCGCGGACGGGGACGACGACGGCGTGGCTGGAGCGCCGCTCGAGCACGCGACGACCAGGAGGCCGAGGGCGAGCGGGGCGAGGAGGCGGGCGGGGCGTCGGGCGAGTCGACCGTTCACGGCGTGGGCTCCGAGCTGGCGGGGGCCGGGCACCGCGCGGCGGCCGGCGGCCCGCCCACCCGACGCAACGACGGGACTGACGGTTCCCGCCCACCCCGCCGTGCGATGCTTACGCCGATGAACATCGCCGGCCATCCCCACCCCGCCTTCGAGGCCGCGGCGGCCTCCATCGTGGCCGCGGGCCGGCGGCTGGGGGCGCGCCGCCTGATCTGCGGGGCCGAGGGCAACCTCTCCGTGCGGCTCGGCCCCCTCGCCCTCGCCGTGACGCCGGCGGGCCGGCGCAAGGACGAGCTGAAGCCGGGCGACATCCTCGCGGTGCCGCTCGACGTGAGCGAGGAGCCCGGCGGCGACATCCGGCGGCGGCCCAGCACGGAGATCGCCGCCCACCGGGCCGCCTACGCCGCGCGGCCGGCGGCCGCGGCGGTCGCCCACGCCCACCCGCCCGCGGTCCTCGCCTGCCTCCTGGCCGGCCTCCGGCCCGATGCGGCAGTCCTGCCTGAGGCGCGGGTGGTCCTGGGGCGGGTGGCATACGTGCCCGCGCTCCCCTTCGGCGGCCCGGCGGTCGCCGCCGCCGTCGCGGCCGCCCTGCGTGATCCCGCCGTGGGCGCCGTGCTCCTGGACCGCCACGGAGCCCTGACCGTAGGCCGGTCGCTCGACGAGGCGGTCGACCGGCTGGAGGTGCTCGACCTCCTCTGCTCCGCCTGGGTGGCAGCCTGGCTCGCGGGCGGCGACCCGCGCCGGCACGTCCGCCGGCGACCGCTCCCCGGCGCCGCCACCCGGACCCCGCCGCCCATCCGCCGCCGGCCGTGACTCGCGCGGACGCCGGGCCGCGCGACGCCGGCAGGCTGCCCCGGGGCCGTCCCGGCGACGACCCGGCCGCGATCCGGGAGGCGGCCGCGCTCCTGCGGTCCGGCGGGCTGGTCGCCTTCCCGACCGAGACGGTCTACGGGCTCGGAGCCGACGCCCTCGATCCGGCGGCGGTCGCCCGGATCTTCGCGGCCAAGGAGCGCCCCTCGTTCGATCCGCTCATCGTCCACCTCGCGGACGCCGCGGAGGTGGGCGACCACGCGGAGGCCGGCGACGCCTCCGACCCGCGCGTCGCGCGGCTCGCGGCTCGCTTCTGGCCGGGCCCCCTCACCCTCGTTCTCCGCCGCCGCGACCACGTGCCCGGGATCGTGACCGCCGGCCTCCCGACGGTGGGGCTGCGCGTGCCGGATCACCCGGTCGCCCTGGCGCTCATCCGGGCCGCGGGCGTCCCCGTCGCCGCCCCGTCGGCCAACCGGTTCGGGCGCGTCTCGCCCACGCGGGCCAGCCACGTCGTCCGCGGGCTCGGGCCGCGCGTCCGGCTTGTCCTCGACGGCGGGCCGTGCCGGGTCGGGGTCGAGTCGACCGTGATCCTCCTGGCCGAGGGTCGCGCCGCCCTGCTCCGCCCGGGGGGCGTGCCGGCAGAGGCCATCGAGGCCGAGATCGGTCCGCTCGAGATCCCGGCGGAGGGCGTCGCCGGCACCGCCGCGCTGGCCCCCGGCGGGTCCGGCGCGCACTACGCCCCGGGGGCCCGCCTGGAGATCGTCGATCCGTTCGGGAGAGGCGCTGCGCGCCGACTGCGCGCCGGTCCGGGCGAGCGCCTGGGCCTCCTGGCGACCTCGATGGCCGGGGCCGAGGCGGCCCGGGCCAAGGGCGGTCCGTTCGCGGCCCAGGAGGTGCTGGCGGCCGACGGCGACGCGGTGACCGTCGCGGCCCGCCTCTTCGATGCGCTCCACGACCTGGACGCCGCGGGCCTCGACCGGATCGTGGCGCAGCCCGTGCGGGCGGTGGGCCTCGGACGGGCGGTCATGGACCGCCTCCGCCGCGCTGCCCTCGACGCCTGAGGGGGGCGCCAGGGGACCAGTCAGTAGACGAAGGGAACCAGCTTGCGGGCCCGGCGCCGGTATGCCCCGTACCCAGGGTAGGCAGCGAGCAGCCACGCCTCCTCGCGACGCGCCTTCAGGTCGAAGAAGAGGAGGAAGGCGAGCGCGACGAGCAGCGCCGGAGGGCTCGCGGTCGCGAGCCCGAAGCCGGCCGCGGCTGCGATGATGCCCGTGTAGATCGGGTGGCGCACGAGCCCGTAGATCCCGGATTCGATGAGGCGGCCGTCCTCGACCGGGCGCGGCACCGCGGTGAGATTCTCCCGCAGGCCCACGAGGCCGAGCAGGCCGGCGACCAGCCCCGCCCCGACGAGCACCGCGCCGGCCAGCCGCCCGGC
>JAZDPM010000079.1:0-11494 GCA_043797725.1 Chloroflexota bacterium | reverse complement strand
GGCGATCCGGGCCATGCAGCAGCAGGTAGGCGACCGCGGCGCGGCGCCCGCCAAGGGCGCCGGGCCGGGAGCGAAGCTGGGGCGCAACGATCCCTGTCACTGCGGCTCGGGGCTCAAGTACAAGAAGTGCCACGGGCGCTGAGCGTCGCCGGCCGCCGCTCGGTCGGTCGGTCGCTCGCCGTCGTCGTCGTCGTCGGCCTCGCCGGCACCCTCGCTGTCACCGCCTACACCACCCTCCGGATCTGGCAGCGCGGTGACGTGGACGACGCTCCCCGGATCGGGTCGGCCGACGCGATCGTCGTGCTCGGCGCCGCCCAGTACGACGGCCAACCCTCGCCGGTCTTCCAGGCACGGCTTGATCACGCGATCGCGCTCTGGCGCGAGGGACGGGCGCCGATCCTGGTGATGACCGGCGGCCGGCGGGAGGGCGACCGGACGACGGAGGCCGCGGCGGCCCGTGACTACGCCATCGGGCAGGGCGTTCCCGCGGCGTCGATCAGGATGGAGGACCGCGGCCGCTCGACCCTCGAATCGCTTCGCGCGGTCGCCACGATCCTCGAGGGGCAGGGTCTCGAGTCGGCGGTCTTCGTCTCGGATCGGAGCCACATGCTGCGCGTCATGCGGATGGCGCGCGACCTCGGGGTCGAGGCGTACGGGTCGCCGGCCCCCGACTCACCGATGGACGCGAACATGGAGCGCCGGATCGACGCCATGCTCCACGAGCTCGGGGCGCTGGCCTGGTACGCGCTGGTCGGGCGGCCCGCGCCGGAAGCGGCGCCCGGCGTCTCCTGACGGCTCGCCCCGGGCCCCGTCCGCCATGGACCCGGGCCCCGACCGCCGGACGGTCGCGGCCCGGCGAAAACTCCCTCTTGGCCACTCTGCGTTCGCCGCATATACTCCGGCTGATGCTGCGCACGCACACGGCGAGCGCACCCGGTGGCCCCGCAGTCGGGCCGCCACGTTGCCATACGCCCGAACCGGCCGGAGCGAGGGAGTGGTGAAGCAGGTCGAGGACGCCGCCTTCGTCGATCTCATCGCGTGCGAACGCGACTGCCGCCCCTGCAGCTATGCCGCCGCGCTCGACTGCGACGGCAACTGCGGCGTCTGCGCGCACAACGCGTACTGTCCGTGCGTGAACCCCGTCGTCGCCCGGAGCAAGACGGCCTTGCGGCTGATCGAGCTCCGGCCGATCCTGCTCCAGGACGCCCGAGGTCGGATCTAGTGGATCGGGCCGGTCTGCGCGACCTCGTCGAGCGGATCCGCGCGACCTCGGGGCGTCTTTGACCTTTCCGCCCGCGAGTCCCGCCTCGCCGATCTTGACGCGCTGACCGGCGCGCCCGGCTTCTGGGATGACCAGCGCACGGCGAAGCGGATCCTTCGCGAGGCCGACGCGTTGCGGACGGAGGTGGATCTCTGGCGAGACCTGGAGTCGCGGGCGGCCGGCCTGAGCGAGCTCTTCGACCTCGCCACCGATGCCGACGACGCCGAGATGCTGGCCGAGATCGGGCGCGACGCCGAGGCGCTGCGGTCCACCTACGATCTGGAACGGACCGCGCTCCTCTTCACGGGGGAGTACGACGGCGGGGGCGCGATCATCTCGATCAGTGCCGGGGCCGGCGGCACCGAGGCGACCGACTGGGCGGAGATGCTCCTCCGGATGTACCTCCGCTGGGCAGAGCGGCATCGCTTCAAGACCGAGATCGTGGACCAGGCCGAGGGCGAGCAGACGGGCCTCAAGAGCGTGACGGTCGAGGTCGGTGGACGGCGGGTCTACGGCTGGCTCCGGGCCGAGCGCGGGGTGCACCGCCTCGTCCGCATCAGCCCCTACGATTCCCAGAAGCGGCGCCAGACCACCTTCGCCCTCGTCGAGGTGCTCCCCGAGGTGGACGACGACGTCATCGAGATCGAGCTCGACTGGGACGAGATCCGGATCGACACCTACCGCAGCCAGGGCGCCGGCGGCCAGCACGTCAACAAGACCGACTCGGCTGTGCGGCTCACCCACTTCCCGTCCGGGATCGTGGTCCAGAGCCAGAACGAGCGCTCTCAGACCCAGAACAAGGAGACGGCGACGCGGGTCCTGAAGGCCCGTCTCCTCGAGCGGGCCCTGGAGGAGAAGGAGGCGGAGCTGCGGCGTCTCAAGGGGGAGCACGTCGAGGCGGGCTGGGGCAACCAGATCCGGAGCTACGTCCTGCACCCGTACCAGATGGTGAAGGATCACCGAACCGGCCAGGAGACCTCCAACACGGCCGCCGTGCTCGATGGCGAGCTGGACGCCTTCATGCAGGCCGAGATGGAGCGCGCAGCGACCGGGGCACCGCTGGCGGGCGCCGGCGACGTCGCGTGACCGAACTCCCCGACGGGCTCGTCCTCCGTGCGGTCCGGGCGGACGAGCTGCCCGCCTGCGCCGACGTCTGGCGCGCCGGCCTCGACGGCTACGGGCCGCGCGTCGGCCGGCCCCCGATGATCGCCACCACGGGCCCGATCGTGGCGCTCCTCGCCCACCTGCGCGCGACCGATCCCGACCGCTTCCTGGTGGCGGTCCGGCCCGAGGCCGGCGGCGCCGGGCGGATCGTCGCGTTCGCCTCGGCAAGCCGGCGGGAGCATGTCTGGTTCCTCGGAATGCTCTTCGTCCACCCCGACGAGCAGGAGCGAGGCCTGGGGCGCGCGCTCCTCGAGGCGGTCCTCCCGGCCGGCGACGACCCCGTCACGCTGGCGACCTGCACCGACGCCGCCCAGCCGATCTCCAGCGCCCTCTACGCCCGGTATGGGCTGGTGCCCCGGCTGCCCGTCCTCGAGCTCGTTGGGCGGCCCGATCGGGCCGGCCCGGCGGCCCTGCCCGGCGGCGTCCGCGCCGTCCCCTTCGAGCTCCTCGCGGCCGGTCCGACCGACGGGCCCGGGTCGCGCCGGCTCGCCGCGGCGCTCGATGCGCTGGACCGGGCGGCTCTCGGCTTCGCCCACCCGCAGGACCACGCCTACCTGGCGGAGACCGGGCGGCTGGGCAACCTCTACGAGGCAGGGGACGGACGGATCGTCGGCTACGGGTACGTCTCCCCGGTCGGGAGGATCGGACCGCTGGCCGTGGAGGACGCCACGCTCCTCCCCGGCGTCCTGGGGCACCTGCTCGGGGCCGTCCAGCCCGCCGGGGTCTTCTCGGCGTGGGTGCCGGGGGCGGCCGGCGCGGCCATCACATCCCTGCTTGATGCCGGCCTCCGGGTCGAGGACTTCCCGGCGCTCCTGTGCTGGGATCGCCCGTTCGCGGACTTCTCCCGGTACGTCCCGATCACGCTCGCCATCCTGTGAGGCGGGCTTCGGGACGGATCCGCGCCGCGGTGATAGCCTCGGGCCGATCGTGACGAGCGCCACCCTCCCCCCGCCGTCCTCCGGCCCCGTCCAGGGTGCCGAGCCTGCTCCCGACCCCGGGCCCGCCTCGCGTCCCGTGCTCGCGCTGCGCAACGTCGGGAAGACCTACCCCAACGGCAAGGTCGCCCTGCGGGACGTGGATCTCACGCTCGGCGAAGGCGAGTTCGTCTTCCTCGTCGGCCCGTCCGGCGCCGGCAAGTCGACCCTCCTGCGGCTCCTGATCCGCGACGAGCTTCCGACCACCGGCGAAGTGATCGTCGACGGCCGCGACCTGGCGCGCGTGGCCCGGCGCAAGGTGCCCGATCTCCGGCGCCGGATCGGGATCGTCTTCCAGGACTTCAAGCTGCTCCCGACCCGCTCCGTGCGCGAGAACGTCTCCTTCGCCCTGGAGGTGACGGGGACGCCGCGGGGCCGGATTCGCCCGGCCGTGGAGCGGGCGCTCGCAGTGGTCGGCCTCAGCGACCAGGCGGACCAGTTCCCGACGACCCTCTCCGGCGGCGAGCAGCAGCGAACGGCAATCGCCCGGGCCCTGGTTCACGAGCCGCGCCTGATCATCGCGGACGAGCCGACCGGCAACCTCGACCCGCTCATCTCCTGGGAGATCATCCAGCTGCTCCTCCGGATCAACGAGCTGGGGGTCACCGTCCTCGTGGGGACCCACAACGCCGAGGTCGTCACCTCGCTCCGCCGGCGCGTCGTCGCGCTGGAGGAGGGGCGGATCGTCCGCGACGGGGTCGGCGGCTACCACCGCGACGATTGAGGGCTGTCAGCTGAGCGCCGTCCTGGGCTTCCCCCGCTTCCTCACCTTCAGCATCGGCCGCGCCCTCCAGGGGATCCGCCGCAACGCCCTGATGAGCCTGGCGGCGATCGCCACGATGGTCCTCATGCTCCTCCTCCTGGCCGGCTTCTGGCTCCTGCAGGCGGGGCTCACGGCCGGCGTGGCGTTCGTCGAGGACAAGGTCGAGATCGTGGCCGACCTCCGCGATGTCCCCGGCGCCGATGCCGTCCTGGTCGTGCAGGCCGCGGCCGTCGCCGCGGACGCCGCGGCGCTGCCGCAGGTCCGTGCCGTCCGCTACGTCTCGAAGGACGAGGCGCTCGCCCGCTTCCGGGCGCGCCTGCGCGAACGGGGCCAGGTGGACCTCACGGGATACCTGGACCGGAACCCGCTCCCGGCAAGCCTCGAGTTGAGCCTCGTCGACCCACGCGACTACCAGGCGGTCGTGGACCTCCTCTCGTCGCGCGACGAGGTCGTCGAGGACGTGGTCGAGGTCCGGCAGCTCATCGAGCGCCTCACGTCGGTCACCGACGTGCTCCGCACCGGCGGGTTCGTCGTCCTCATCGTGGTCGGGTTCGTCGTCCTGTTCATCATCGTCAACACGATCCGGCTCGCGGTCGTCGCCCGGCGCGAGGAGATCGAGATCATGCGGCTGGTCGGCGCCTCGGACGCGTTCATCCGCTGGCCGTTCATCTTCGAGGGCGCGTTCGTCGGGCTGCTGGGGGCGGCGGCGGCACTCCTGCTCCTGGGTCTCGCCGCCGCGCCGGTCGGCGACCTGATGTACGGCTTCTTCCGGGTGCTTCCGCTAGAGCTCGGGGCCATCTCCCGCGACATCGTGCTCCTCGTCATGGGGACCGGCCTCGGAGTGGGAATCCTGGGCTCCTGGCTGTCGGTCCGGAGCTACCTCGGACGCTAGGCGTCGAGCGCGGCGGCGGCGTGGTCGCGCTGCGGCCTCATCCGAACCGCCGTTGTACGCTTCTTGCCCGCGCCTGCGGCGCCTGCCCACCGCCAGGGACCCACCGATGACCAACCTCCTCGATCGCGATCCCGGCGCCGCCGGGCCCATCGCCGACACGGACGCGCCGCCCGACACGGACGCGCCGCCCGACACGGACGCGCCGCCCGCTCCCCCGGGCGCCCGCCGGCGCGGCGTTGGCCCGCTCCAGCTCGCCCTCGCGACGGTCGCGCTCCTGGCAGGCGCGGCGCTCTTCCTCTCGGGATTCTCGCTCGGCGCGCGCACGGCTACCACGCCCGGAACCCCCGCCGCAGACGCGGAACTCTTCGCCCCATTCTGGGACGCCTACGAGTCGATCACGAAGAGCTACGTCGGCCGCGTCGACCGTGAGAAGCTGGTCCAGGGCGCGATCGACGGGATGATCGGGGCGCTCGGCGATCCCTACTCCTCCTACATGAGCCCGGAGGAACTCCAGCGGGCTCGCGAGTCGATCGGCGGCGAGTTCTCGGGCGTGGGGGCGGAGGTCACCACGCGCCCCACGGACCCGGCCACCGGGACCTGCGCCACGATCGGGCCGGCGTGCCGGCTCGTGGTGGTCGCGCCGATCGACGGGTCGCCCGCCCAGCGGGCCGGCGTGCGGTCGGGGGACGTCATCACCGCCGTCGACGGACGCAGCATCGACGGCGAGACCCTGGACGGGGCGATCACCCGAATCCGCGGCCCCAAGGGCACCGCGGTGGTGCTGACCGTGGTCCGCGACGAAGCGGCGCCCTTCGAGGTGGCGATCGTCCGCGACACGATCGTCTCCCGCCAGGTCGAGACGCGCGAGCTGGCTCGAGGCTCGGTGACCTACGTCCGGGTTTCCGGCTTCTCGGACAACGCCGCGGGCCAGTTCGAGACGGCGATCCGGGCGGCCCGGGACCAGGGCGTCAGAAAGTTCGTCATCGACCTCCGCGACAATCCCGGGGGCTACGCGACCGCCGCGCGGTCCATCGCCAGCCAGTTCATCGGGGAGGGCCCGCTCTTCTGGGAGGAGGCTGCCGACGGAACGCAGAGGGCCACGAACGCGGCGCGCGGCGGTGCCGCCACCGGCCCCGAGATCCGGGTGGTGGTCCTCGTGAACGGCGGGAGCGCCTCGGCCAGCGAGATCGTCGCGGGCGCGCTGCAGGACACGGGACGCGGCACGCTCGTCGGCGAGACGACGTTCGGCAAGGGGACGATACAGCAGTGGGTGGACCTCACCGCCGAATCGGGCGGCTTCCGCCTGACGATCGCGAAGTGGCTCACGCCGAACAAGCGGTGGATCCACGAGAAGGGCCTGCAGCCGGACGTCGCCGTCCCGGCGGACGGAGCCGGGGCCGGCGAGCCGGGGCCGACCGGCGACCCCTGGATCGATGTCGCGCTCGAGGTGCTCGACGCGGCCGCCGGGGTTCCGGCTCTCTCGCGGGCTGCGTAGTCACGTTCGCGCCCGCATCCACGGTCGCGCGTCTGCTCGCGTCTGATGTCTGTTCAGCGTCTGATGTCTGTTCTTGCCAGATGGCGAGGCGTCAGGTACGGTTCGCCCGACCGAAAGGAGGTGATGTGCAGTGACAGACAGCAGTCGGCGTCGTTGCACCACCTCGCCGGAGGCGGCCGCCTGACGGACGCCCCAGCGGGTGGGCAACCTGAAACGCGTTCGAACGCCGGCCCCCGCAAGGGCCGGCGTTCGTGCGTCCGGGGCGCTGCTGGGGCATGATCCCGGCGGCACCCGCGAACCCCGGCGGCGATCCCGCCCGCGCACCACGAAGGAGCACTCGCCATGGGCGAGCAGACGATCGCCCTCAACCGCAAGGCCCGCCATGAGTTCCACGTCGAGGAGACGTTCGAGGCGGGAATCGTGCTGACCGGGACGGAGATCAAGTCGATCCGGGCCGGCCACGTCAGCCTCCAGGAGGCCTATGCGCGGATCGAGCGCGGCGAGGCCTGGCTCGTGGGCGCCCATATCGCGCCCTACGCCGGGGGCAACCGGCTCAACCACGAGGCGAGGCGAACGCGAAAGCTGCTCCTCCACCGCGACGAGATCGACGAGCTCCTCGGCAAGACGAAGTCGAAGGGGCTGACGCTCGTGCCCCTGCGCCTCTACATCGACAACCGGAGCCACGCCAAGCTGGAGATCGGCCTGGCGCGCGGGAAGCAGCTCCACGACCGCCGGCACGACATCGCCGAGCGCGACGCCCGGCGCGACATGGATCGCGCCCTGGCCGACGCGAGCCGCGGCCGGTAGCGTTGGCCGACGCCCACGGCAGGAGGGGCGCCGCGTGCGCCGCGCTACAATGGAGCTCGCCGGCCCGAGCGCCGGCGCGGAGCGGCAGGCGTGCCGCTCTGATCGGTGGGGATGCGTGGTCTCGACGGGGCCCCGCAGCCCGGGAACGCGAGCCGAGGATGCCGCTCTGGCCTCGTCAAAAGGCGGCAAAACGAAGTAACTGCCAACAAGCAGCCTGCTCTCGCCCTCGCCGCTTAGGCGGTAAGGCGGGCGTGGAAGCGGCCTCCCCTCCGTGGGCCGTGGAAGCGTCAATCAGCGGAGGTGCAGCCCCGGCAAGCGCCGCGTAGCCGGGAGCGAAGCCCGATCTAGGGACACGCTGCTGGACCGATCATTGCCCCTGCCGATGGGGGTGGGCCGGTCGAGATCAAGCATCGGACACGCTCGTAGTGGGTCCGGGTCACGGGTTTCGGACGGGGAGTTCGACTCTCCCCCATCTCCACCACCCTTCTCTCGTTCGCGTCAGGCGGCGCGGAGCTCGTCCGCGTCGATGATCAGGCGGCTCTCGTGGATGTCCAGCCATTCGAGCGTGACGAGCCGCGCCAAGAGGCCGCGCCGAGCCTTCCGAGGAGCGGAGCATTCCAGCCGGAGGGCGCCGTCGCGCTCGCGGGCGACCATGTGAGCTCCACAGAAGCAGTACGGGCGTGCCCTCTCGGCGCCCTCGATGAGATTCATGACGGTCGTGCGGTCGTACATGGTGAGCGATGCCTCTTGTATCGATACGGTCCGTACCGTATCCTAGCACCATGCCCCCAGAGAATCAAGCCGGTCCGTATCGCAACTCGTCCGCAACGACCGAGTCCGCGCGCAGACCGCTCGGGCGACCGCGGAGCGACCGGGTCCACCGGGCGATCGTGGAGGCCGCCCGGGCCGAGCTCGTGGAGCACGGCTTCTCGCGGTTCCGCCTCGAGCACGTGGCCGCGCGGGCGGGGGTGGGAAAGGCGACGATCTACCGACGCTGGCCGTCGAAGGAGGCCCTCGCGCACGATCTCCTCGCCGAGCTCGCCGCGCCGCACATCGCGGTCGCCGATGTCGGCGACACCCGGGCCGAGCTGCGGGCGACGGTCCTGACCGCGATGCACGCCGTCGCCGAGACGCCGTTCGGGCCGGTCATCCGGGCCCTCCTCTCGCAGATCGCCATCAACCCCGCCCTGGGCGACCCATTCCGCGAGACCGTGGTCCGAGCGCGCCGGGAGGAGGTCGCGCGGGTGATCGGACGAGGGATCGCGCGCGGCGATCTGCGACCCGACGCGGACGTCGACGTGGCGACGGAGCTCCTGGTCGGGCCGGTCTATTTCCGACTCATGTTCGGCGGTGGCCTGAGCGCCGACTTCGCCGAACGCGTCGCCGACAGCGTGTACCACGGGTACGCTCACGACGCTCGTCCCGGGGCGTAGGGGCCGACGCGTCTACGGGGTCGTCGGCGTCGGCGTCGGGTCCGGTGTGGGGGCCGGCGACACGGATGGGTCCGGTGTGGGGGCCGGCGTGGGCGTGGGCGTCGTTGCCTTCTCGCCGATGAGGAGGATGCCGTTGACCCGCTTGTAGTTCGAGTACCACGTGTTGCTGTGGATGACCGTGGCGTTGGCGTCGCGGACCGTCCAGGTCACCCAGACCTGCATCCCGTTGACCGGGTACTCGATCCGCTTCTTCGTCCCGATGGGGATGCTGCTCGTCTCCTGGACCGAGTCGGTCGCCCGCAGGACATTCTTGATGATCGGCCTGGTGAACCCCACCGTGCGGCCCGTCGGCGGCCCCCAGATCTCGAAGCGGACGAAGTCGACGCCCGTGTATCCCCGGATGAGGAGCGGGTACGCCGTGTCGTTGCGGAAGCGCATGCTCCGGGTTGCGCCCCCTGTCTTCCAGACCGTCGCATCGAGACCCATCGGGTAGCGATCGATGTAGTAGTAGTGGTTGGCGCGCTCGAGGATCTCGAGCCCCGCGCGGGCGGCCGCGTTGAAGAGCGTGGTGGAGACGGAGCAGATCCCGCCGGCCAGGGCGCCCGTCGGCTCGGTCCGACCGTTGATGATCGCGCCGCCGTCGCGGTAGCCGCGCTCGTAGGTGATCGGGCCGAGCGCCGACCAGAAGTCGAACACGGCGCCGGGCTGGACCACGTAGCCGTCGATGTCGCCCGTTGGGATGGAGATGTTCTTGCCGAAGCCGTTCGCCTCGTAGCGGTGGAACTTGGTCGTCCAGGTCGACAGGCGCTGCATGAGGGGCGCGGCCTTCTCGGCCTCCTCGGTCGTCAACGTCGGCTTGACGACGGCGACCACGAGGGAGACGGGGGCGGGGGTCCCGGGCGGCGCGACTGCTGCGCGGTCGAGAATCGCCTGGGCGACGACCGACGCCGACGCTGCGACATCGAGCGCCCGGCCGTTCTTGGCGGCAACGACGCCGACCACCGACGTGCCGCGACCCACCAGGAAGGTGGCGTCCTGCGGCGCGCGGTCGATCTTCTTGGCAAGGCCCGCGAGCGCCTGTGTCGGGGCCGCGAGCCCGACCGCCGGGCGATACGCGCCATCGGCGGTGGGGCTGAACGTGATCCAGGTCCGGACTGTCGCCGCCTTGATGGTCCAAGTCTCCTTGTCGTGCGCCAGCACGACGTCCTGGGCCATGCGCTCGGCGGCAGCCACGGCCGACGCGGCCTCGGCGTCGGAGACGAACGGCTCGATCGCGACTGCCTCGAAAGCGAGCTCGAGCGTCCGGGGCGCGCCCGGGTCCACGAGACGCTCCAGGATTGCCCGGGCAACCGCCTCGCGAGGAAACCCCCGACCGGCGACGGCGCGGGTCGTGGAGAAGCCGGTCGTCGTGGCGGCCGCGGTCGCGCTAACCGGGGTCCGCGTGACACGGCCCGCCACACGGGCGACCTCGAGGCCCACGGCAGCGGGATCCAGGACCACGAGCGGGTCGATCAGGGTTCCGTCGAGCATGCTTCGAACGCCCCGGGCGGCCCGACCGACCGGGTCTTGGTCGCTTCGTCCGACCGACCACGCCAGCTCGACGAGCGTGGCAACGTCGGCGCGGCGGCCGAGGGCACCGTACGGGATCCTGAGCCGGGTCCCGTCGACATCGATGACGGCCTCGCCGGCGGCGTAGCCGGCGAGCTCTCGCTCCAGGCGAGCCGTGGCGGCGGCGCGCGACAGGCCGGCGACGTCCACGCCGGCGACGGTCACGCCCGGGTAGATCCGCTCTGCGTACTGGCCCTGGTAGGCGAGAAGAGCGCCGGCGCCGAACCCGAGGGCGAGCACGAACCCGGCGACCACGCCGAAGACGAGCTTCCCGAACGGGAAGCCCGGCGAGGGCCGTGGCGGGGTCGACGCGGTCGTCATAAGGTCCGAGAATCTAACAGCATCGCGGGCATGTGACGCGCGAGGGGGGCCGCGGGCGACGCTCCGTCTCCGGAATCGTCGCTCGGCCTCTCAGGTCAACCGGCTCGCGGGATGATCACGATCCGGCGGTTCGGCTCCTCGCCGATCGACTGGGTGCCGACGGACGCGTGCCCACGCAGGGTCAGGTGGATCCAGCGCCGCTCAAGCGCAGGCATCGGCTCAAGCTGCAGCATCTTGCCGGATTCGACGACCTTGTCGGCCGCTCGGAGCGCGATCTCGCGCAGCTGCTGCTCGCGGCGCCCGCGATAGCCCTCGACGTCGACGAGGACACGGGTCCACTCGCCCATCTGGCGCGAGAGCATCAGGTTCACGATGTGCTGGAGGGCCGAGAGCCGCTCGCCCTTGCGCCCGATCAGGGCACCGAGGGCTTCGTGCTCCTCGTCGTCCACTCCGACGACGTTCAGGCGATTCGTCTCGCCGGTCTCGACGACCACGTCCACGTCGAAGCCAAGGTGCTCCATGAGCTGGGCCAGGATCGCCTCGCCGGCGGCCAGCGCCGCGGGCGAGGCTTCTGCAGCCTGGAGCTCCTCGCGCTCGCGGATGAGCGAGCGGGCAACCTGGACCATCTCCTCTTCGGCAGTGGAGACGGCCGATGCGCCGCGGCGGTCCGGCGCACCGGCGGGGCGTGCGACACGGTCTTCGCGGTCGCGGCGCGGGCGGTCGTCCCGCGGGCGGTCGTCGCGCTGCGGCGGGCGCTCCTCGCGGGGGCGGTCGTC
>JAZDPM010000064.1:0-6526 GCA_043797725.1 Chloroflexota bacterium | reverse complement strand
GGCGACGCCCGTCGCGAGGACCGAGATCGTCGTCGGCTACGTTGCCGGGTTCGGCATCCTGGCCACCATCCAGGTGATCGTGCTGCTGGCGTTCTCCCTGGCCGACGTCCACGTGCCCGCACTGGGGCCGCTGCCGGAGTTCTCGCTTGGCCTGGGGGTGGCCAACGCGGGCAGCCCCCTGCTCGTCTTCGCCATCGTCCTGCTGCTCGGGATCGGCGCCGTCAACCTGGGGATCATGCTCTCCACCTTCGCCCGGACCGAGCTCCAGGTGATCCAGTTCATCCCCATCGTGATCATCCCCCAGGGCCTCCTGGGCGGCCTCATCTGGCCGGTCGAATCGCTGCCCGACGTGCTCCAGCCGGTCGCCTGGGTGATGCCGCTCACCTACGGGATCGAGGGGCTGCGCGGCGTCCTGATCCGGGGCGCCGGTCTGGGCGACCCGACGCTGCAGCTCGACCTGGCCGTGCTGGCGGGCGTCGCCCTGCTCTTCGCGCTGCTCGCCACCCGGACGATTCGGCGCGAGGTGGCCTGACCGCGGTACCGGGGCGCCGGGAGGCGTCGGGGTGCCGGCCGCGGAACGGGCCCGGCCGTTCGGCCGGGTCCGTGCTCGGGTGAGGGTGCGGGTGCCGGCGCGGGCCGGGGCCCGGGGCCGGGTCCGGCTCAGCGCTCCGCGCGCTCCGCGCTCTCCACGACGGCCTCTTCTTCCGGAACCGCCTCGACCACGACGGGAGCGACGGCCTCGACTTCCAGGACGCGGGGCGGGGAGACCTTGAAGACGATCTCGTCCGGATCGGTCAGCAGGGTGACGCCGGCGGGGATCAGGAGATCGCGCGCATGGATCGCCGCGTCGAAGTCGACGAGGACGGCAAGGTCCACCTCGATCACCTGGGGCAGGTGGTCGGGCCGCGCCCGGACCTTGACGCTGCCGCTCGCGTTCAGGAGCGTGCCGCCGTGCTTGGCCACCGCTTCCGACTCGCCGGTGCCGTGGACCGGGACGTCGACGGTGAGCTCCTCGGTCATCCGGACCGCGAAGAGGTCGACGTGGATCGGCCGCCGGTTGACCTTGTGGATCTGGACGCCGTGGACGAGGACCGGCTTCGCCTTCGCGCCATCGATCGACAGGTCGATGAGCGCGTTGGGGCCGACGTGGCGGCGAAGGACGGCGAACTCGTGGGCATCGAGCGAGACGGAAACCGACTCGGCCCCGTGGCCGTAGACAACCGCGGGAAGGCGTCCCTCGCGGCGAAGGCCGGCACTGGCCTTCCCGAGGGCGGTGCGGTGCTCAGCGGCGAGCACGGGGCGGGTGGAGCTCATGCGTGGTCCTCTGGTGGTGGCTGCTCTGCGTCGGAGGCGACGCCGGGACGGCGTGCTCCGGGGCGACCGCACGGCCGTCCTGGCAGCCGGGCGCCCGATCCCCTGCAGGGTAGCACGGCTCCGCCGCGCGCCGGGTGTACGATCCCGCCGCCATGGCCGCCACCATCCTGATCATCGAGGACGAGTACGCCGTCGCCCGGGGGATCGAGTACGCCCTCGCCCAGGAGGGGTACGCGGTGACCGTGGCGCGCTCGGGCGAGGAGGGGCTGGAGTTCGCCGTTCACCAGGCGCCCGACCTCGTCGTGCTCGACGTACGGCTGCCGGGCCTGGACGGCTTCGAGGCCCTTCGACGGCTCCGCGCCTCGGGGGCGAAGATGCCCGTCCTGGTCCTGACAGCCCGGGACGACGAGGTCGACAAGGTGATCGGCCTGGAGCTGGGTGCCGACGACTACCTGACGAAGCCGTTCGGCCTGCGCGAGCTGATGAGCCGGATCCGGGCCCTCCTGCGGCGCGCCTACGGCGACCTGGCGGACGCGGCGGGTGGCCGGGTCATCCGCCATCGTGACCTCGTGATCGACCTGGAGCGCCGCCGGGTCCAGCGGGGCGGCCGGCGCCTGGGCCTCACCCCGACGGAGTTCGAGATCCTCCGCCACCTCGCCAGCCGGCCGGGTCGCGTCTACAGCCGCGGCGAGCTCCTGGAGCTGCTCCGCGACTACGAGGCCCTGGACCAGGACGAGAAGACGATCAACGTGCACGTGAGCCACCTGCGCGAGAAGATCGAGGACGACCCGTCGCAGCCGGTCTTCGTGCTGACGGTCCGGGGAGCCGGCTACGCGTTCGCCGACCGCTGACCTGGACGCCTCCCGGGTCCCGGGTCCCGGCTCTCGCGCGTCGACGATGGCCGCCGCCCCGCCGACCGGCCGGACCTTCCAGGCGCGGCTGACGCTCGGTTTCGTGGCGGTCGTCGCCCTGTCGCTGCTCGCGGTCTCGGCAATCGTCGTGAACCGGCTCGACGTCTACTTTCGGGACCAGGAGCAGGCCGCCCTGGACGCCCGGGGGTCGGTCGTGGCCCGGATCGTGGCCCTCGTGGCCGGGGCGGCGGCCGGCAGCGCCCCGGTCGTGGGGGCCGGCAACACCCTCAATCCGGACGTCGCCGGCGCCCTCGGCAGCGACCCCTTCCTGGCCTTCCTGGCCGACCAGGTGGCGCTCGCCGACGTCGAGGTCCGGGTGGGCGGGGCGACGGTCACCAGCGCGGGCCAGGTCATCGTCACCGCCGCGGCCGGAGGCTCCCACGCCCGGTCCCTCGCCGCGGAGCCGGTGTCGGGCGAGGCGCGCGGACCGGGCCAGGCCCGCGAGCCGCTCTCCGCCGTCAACCGCTTCGGACCACTGCAGGGCGGACCGCTCGGCGAGCCCTGGGGGATCGAGGCCGTCCTCGCCAACCCCTACACCACGCGCGCCTCCACCCTGGCCACGATCACCGGCCTCATCGCGATCACCGCGCTCGGGGCGCTCTTCGCCACGCTGCTGATCTCCACGTACCTGGCGGCGCGGTTCACGCGTCCTCTTCGTCGGCTGGGGGAGGCGACCCGGCGCCTGGGGGCCGGCGACCTGGCGGGGCGGGTGCCGGCCGCGGAGCTCGAGTCGTCCTACGCCGAAGTCGCGGACCTCGCCCGCCAGTTCAACGTGATGGCCGAGCGGCTCGAGGAGTCCGTGGACCTGCTCCGGCGCGACCGCGACCGGAGCCGCGACTTCCTCGCCGACGTCTCGCACGAGCTGCGAACGCCGCTGGCTGCCCTGCGGATGAACACGGAGCTCCTGCAGGGCCCGGCGGGGACCGACCCGGCGATCCGGGCCGAGTTCCTGGCGACGAGCCGCGGACAGCTGGATCGGCTCGACTGGCTGGCCCACAACCTGCTGGAGCTCTCGAAGCTCGAATCGGGCCTCCTCCGGCTGGACCTGCGGCCCGACGACCTCCGCTCGACGGCGGAGTCGGCGTTCGAGCAGGCGGAGCCGGCCGCGCGGCGGCGGGGCGTCGCGATGGAGCTGCGTCTGCCGCCGGATCCCGTGCGCATCCGGCACGACCCGCAGCGGATCGGCCAGGTCGCGGCGAACCTCCTGGGGAACGCCATCAAGTTCACGCCGTCGGGCGGCTCCGTGGTGCTGACCCTGGAGTCCCACCGCGACGGTGCCCGGCTGGAGGTGCGCGACAGCGGGGTGGGGATCGACGCCAGCGAGATCCCGCGCGTCTTCGAGCGCTTCTACCGGGGCTCGCGGGCGAACGAGGCGCGCGGGTCGGGAAGCGGTCTCGGGCTGGCCATCGTGAAGTCGATCGTGGACATGCACGGCGGCCGCATCGCCGTGGAGAGCCGGGTGGGCGCCGGCACGGTCTTCACGGTGATCCTGCCGCGCGACCCGAAGCAGGGCGAGGAGATCCCGGCGCCGGCCGTGGCGCGCCATCCCGGCGAGCCCCTGCCGCCCGGCGACGCCGCGATGTGACGATATCTTCATCGAGGCGGCGCCCGAGCCGCAATCCCGACCGGCGACCCTAGTACCGACACCGAACTGCCGGTCCACCTGCCGGCGCGAGACCAGCCAGCCGTGGAGCACGACCCCTTATGACCGATCCCTTCCAGCCGGCCGCTCCGTCCCCTGCGCCCGACGGTCCGGCATGGCCGGTCTCCTACTCGCCGGCCACTGAGCGGCGTCATGCCTGGACCGACGCCGCCGCGGAGGGCGACGCGGAACATGTCGCCCCGCCGACACCCAGGGCCTGGTACGAGGCGGAGTTCGCCAGGGACGGCGGCGGGGTGACCGGGGCCTACCCGGCGCCCGCAGCGCGCCGCGGCGGGGCCGCCGGCGTCGTGTTCGCGGCCTCCCTCGCGGCGGCCGTCGTGGGCTCGCTGGGCACGTACGGCATCCTCGCCGGAACGGGTGCCCTCGATCGCGCCGTCCCGACGGCCGCGCCCGTCGGCCAGGGCCGGCAGGCCACCCAGCCGCTGCCCGTCTCGATCGACGAGAGCTCCGCGATCACGCGCGCGGCGGAGAAGGTCTCGCCCGCGATCGTGACGATCGCCGTGAGCGGCGCCGTCGCCGACCCCAACGACCCCTTCTTCAACATCCCCCAGTCGGGCGTCGGCTCCGGCGTGATCTTCGACGCGAACGGCTGGATCATCACCAACAAGCACGTCGCGGAGGGCGCCCAGGAGTTGACGGTGACGCTCGAGGACGGCCGCGTCTTCGACGGCACCGTCTACGGGATCGACACCCTGACCGACCTTGCCATCGTCAAGGTCGAGGCAACCGGGCTGCCCACGGCACCCATCGGCGACTCGTCGACGGCCAGGGTGGGCCAGCTCGCCATCGCAATCGGCAGCCCTCTGGGGACCTACACGAACTCGGTCACGTCGGGGATCGTCTCCGCCTTCGGCCGGACGATCCAGGTCCAGGACGGGACCGTGATCCGCAACCTCATCCAGACCGACGCCGCGATCAACCCCGGCAACTCCGGGGGGGCGCTCCTCGACTCCGCCGGCAACGTCATCGGGATCAACACCGCCGTCGCCCAGACCGCCGAGGGGATCGGCTTCGCGATCCCGATCAACATCGCGCGCCCGATCATGCAGCAGGCGCTCGCCGGCCAGGAGCTGGCCCGCCCGTGGATCGGGGTCTTCTACGTCTCGATCACCCCCTCGGTCGCCGCGACCAACAGGCTGCCGGTCGAGAAGGGCGCCTGGCTGACCGCGCAGGACGCCAACGGCCAGCAGAAGGATCCGATCGTGGCGGGCAGCCCCGCGGCGGCGGCCGGCCTCCGCGACGGGGACGTCATCACGGCGGTGGACGGGACCGCGATCGACGCCCACAGCCCGCTCGACGACATCCTGACCCAGTACGCGCCCGGGCGGACGGTCGCCCTTGACGTCCTCCGGGGCGGGCAGAAGCTGAGCCTCACGCTCACCCTCGGGACACGCCCCGCCAGGGTCGAGTAGTCAGCGCGAGCGGCGGATCTCCACGCCGGCCCAGGCCAGCGGGCCGGGGAGCGGCGCCTCCGGCTTGCGCACCCGGACCGTGACGGCGCCCGCGGCTGGACCGCCCGCCAGCACGGCCGCGGCGATCCGTTCGGCGAGCGTCTCGATGAGGGCCACGTGGGGGCCCTCCACGACCGCGCGGGCCGCGCCGAAGATCGCCCCGTAGTCGACGCTGCGCGCCAGGTCGTCGGTCGTCCCGGCCGGCGCGAGATCCAGCTCGATGACCACGTCGACCTCGAAGGGCTGAGGCCGCTCGGCCTCGAACGGGAGGACGCCGTGGCGGCCGGCGAAGCGCATCGCCCGCAGCTCGATCCGATCGGTCACCGGTCGCCCTCCCAGCCCGGGGGGCGCCAGCCGCGGACCACCGCGTCGGCCATCCGGGCGGCCCGCACGTTGGGCAGGACGTCGTGGACGCGCACCAGGTCGACGCCCGCCACGACGCCCAGGACGGTGGTGGCAACCGTCGCCTCCCCCCGCTCCTCGGCCGGCAGGTCGAGCACCAGCCCCAGGGTCGACTTGCGCGACGTCCCGAGGAGGATTGTTACCTGGCAGCCGGGTGTCTTGGCTTCGATCACGAAGGGGCGCATCCCGGCGCGTCCGGCACTGGGATCGATCGTCGCCCAGACAACGATGAAGCCTTCCGAGTCGAGCATGGCTTTATGCCCGGCGGTGACAAAGATCTTTTCACCATTCAGCACCCACTCGTTTTTAGCCTTGTCCAGCACCCCTGTGGCGCGGATGGCAGACGTATCCGAGCCGCATTGCGGTTCGGTCATGCACATGGCATCGAAGACCGGTGTCTCGCCGCGGAAACGCTTGAGGAAGCGTTCCTTTTGTTCTGGGGTACCGGTGGCCGAGACCGCCGCTGAGCCCAGCATACCACCGGGCGTGCACAGGTAGATCCCGGCGTCTCCCCAGGAAAGCACCTCCACCATCACCGCCAGACGCTGAAAACCAAAGCGTAGGCCTTCCTTCTTGCCCTCACCCGGTGCCATCGAAGCGCCGCCCATTGCCCGCGTCGCAGTGTGCATGAAATTAATGTAATCCCAGGGGACCTCATGCTCGTGCTCGTCGAAATAGCGCGAGACCGGGCGCATCATGTTGACTGCCACCGTCTCGACGACCAGACGGGTTCCTGCTATCTTTTCGGGAATTTCAAAATCAATCATCGTAATCCTCCTTTGGGG
>JAZDPM010000051.1:0-6614 GCA_043797725.1 Chloroflexota bacterium | reverse complement strand
CGACGGCCGCCGCGTCGAGCGTCCACGGGCGATCGAGCTGTCCGAGCGGCGGCGTCGGTGTCATGAGGTGGCTGCCCAGACGGCGCCGAGCAGAAGGACATAGGTGGCGAGCAGTGCCACCGCGTCCGGCTCAAGCCGACGGATGCGCGTCCGGGTGCCGTGCACCACGGCCGCCAGGGCGATCGCCATCAGCAGGATGGCCCCGACGCCCGCGACGACCTGGGCGGGATCGACAGCTGCGAGGATCGGTCCCGGCACGTAGGCGAGATCCGCTGCGAGAAGGATCGTCATGTTGAAGGCGTTGCTGCCGAACAGGTTGCCGACGGCGAGGTCATAGGCGCCGATCCGGACTGCCGCCAGCGACACAACGAGTTCGGGCAGCGACGTGGCGGTCGCCAGCAGGAGGGCGCCGACGAACGTCTGCCCGACCCCGGTCGTGTCCGCGATCCCCTTGCCCGACAGCGCAAGGACGGGCGCGGCGACGAGGATGACGCCAGCGGCCACGACGAAGCGCGCCACCTCGTACCGGAGGCTGTGACGCGCCTCCTCGGCCCGGGCCCAGCCGGTGGGCATGATGATCTCGCCGGTCGGCTGGCGCTCGCCCCGGCCCTCGCCCCGAGAGCGGCTCATCCACGCGACCGCGGCGACGTAGCCGGCCACGATCAGCACCGTCTCGATGCCGACCCAGCCGATCGCGACGCCCGGCGGCACGAGGACCGCGAGCACGGCGACCGAGGTCAGGGCGATGGCGATCGCGGCGAGCCGCGCATGGCCGATTCCTACCCCCGGCCAGACGCGACCGCGATGGGCGAGGTCGATGAGGGCCAGGATCGCCATGTTCGCCATGCTGCTGCCGAACAGGTCTCCGACGGCCAGGTCCGGCGCTCCCGCCAGCGAGGCGGCCACGTCGGTCGCGATCTCTGGCAGCGACGTCGCGCCGGCCATCAGCAACATCCCGACGACGAGTCCGCCGAGGCCCGTCCGCGTCGCGATCTCGTCGCCGGAGCGCGCCAGCATGGTCCCGGCGGCAACCACGATGCCACCGGCCACGACGAAGATCGCTAGCCACTGCCCGAGCGAGTCCGGCCCCATCGTTCGATCTTACCGAAGGCGGATCATCCCCGGGGAACCACGAGGACCGAGTCGGCGCGTGGCGGGCGATCGTCTCCGCGAACGGGTCCTGCCCGCGCCGCCGCGGCGGGCGCGTCACGGCGACCAGGTGGGCATGGCGTCCGCCGTCTTCCGTCGGCCCCTGATGGGTGGCACCATGCGCGCCATGGACGAGACAGCTCGCTACCCCATTCGCACGGCGACCCCGGAAACGGTGCGCGCCTTCCTTGCGCCCCTCGTCATCGCCTTCGCCGAGGACCTCACCGACGCCGAGTTCGAGGACTGGCGCCACACCCTGGAACCCGACCGCCTAGTTGCCGCCTTCGACGGCGAGATCCCGGTTGGCACCGCCGCCGCCTTCACGTTCCGCCTCACCGTCCCGGGCGGCGAGGTGGCGGCCGCGGGCATCACCGCGGTCGGCGTGGAGCCGGGCCACCGACGGCAGGGCGTACTGCGCTCGCTCATGCGCCAGCAGCACGACGACGTGCGCGAGCGCGGCGAGCCGGTCGCCGTCCTGTGGGCGTCCGAGAGCGCCATCTACCAGCGCTTCGGGTACGGCCTCGGGACGCTGAACGGGAGCTTCGAGATCGACCGCGGGCGGACGGCCTGGCTCCGGCCGGGGGAGCCCGAGGGCCGGTTGCGCCTGGTCGGGGAGGCCGAGGCGCTCGCGACCTTCCCGCCGGTCTACGAGCAGATGCGCGCCGTGACGCCGGGTGCCCTCACCCGGTCGGAGGACTGGTGGCGCTGGGGGATCCTCCGCGATGCCGAGTACAGCCGGCGGGGCGCGAGCCCGAAGTTTCGCTATCTCTACGAGGTGGATGGGGCGGCCGAGGGTTACGCGATCCACCGCGTGAAGACCGACTGGGACGATCGAGGCCCGAAAGGCCAGCTCCTGGTGGTCGAGGCGATGGCGCTGACGCCCCGCGCCGAGCGCGCCGTCTGGAGCTTCCTGTTCGGCGTGGACCTCATCCGCACGACGAAGGCCGGCCGGGTGCCGGTGCCGCACCCGCTCCTCCTGGAGCTTGCCGACCCGCGGGCGCTGGGGATCACGACGGGAGACGGTCTGTGGGTGCGCCTGGTCGACCTGCCGGCGGCGCTCACGGCGCGCCGCTACGGGACGGCCGGGTCGCTGGTGCTCGATGTGGCCGACGCCTTCTGCCCGTGGAACGCGGGACGCTGGCGCCTGGTTGCCACCGGGGAGGCGGGGAGCGCCACGGCCGTCGTGGAGCGGACGGACGCCCCCGCCGATCTCTCCCTCGACGTGGCCGACCTCGCAGCCGCATACCTGGGCGCGTTCCGGCTATCCGACCTCGCCCGCGCCGGCCGGGTGGAGGAGCGCACGGCGGGTGCCCTCCGGCAGGCCGATGCGCTCTTCGCGTCCGACCGGGCGCCGTGGTGCGCCACGATGTTCTGATCGGCGGCCGGCTCGGCCTGCGGACGCGGCGTCGGCCCCGTGCCGCAGATCGCGAGCGTCGCCAGGCGCGGGCGATCTGCGGCGTGCGTCGAGGCGGCCGTCACGACGATCTCCATTCGGGCATCGTCCCGGCGAAGACGCACGCGTCAAGTGGGACGATCGGTTCCTCCGGGTCCCATCTCGAGGTCCTGCCCGGCTGGCGCCCCGGGATCCAGGCGCGCGTTCCCCGGCGGATCCCCGGGGGCGTCTCCCGTCCCGACCGGCATCCCGGAGCGGCTCCAGTCCGAGTACGAGCCGGGGTAAAGCAGGGGATCGGGCAGCCCGGCCACCCGCATGGCGAGAGCGAGCTGGCAGGCGTTGACGCCGCTCCCGCAGGCGACGACGACGGGCCGCCCGCCCGCAGCGCCGAGGGCGGCGAAGCGTGCGGCGAGCGCGTCGGCGGCCAGGAAGCGTCCGTCCGGGGCCAGGAAGGAAGCCGTCGGCGCGTTCACCGCCGTCGGGATGTGCCCGGCGACCGGGTCGATCGGCTCGAACTCGCCCCGGTAGCGCTCCGCCACCCGGCCGTCGAGGAGGGTCAGCGTGCCGAGGCGCGGGGTCAGCGCCGCCCGGTCGATCGTGCCCGGCCAGGTGCGCGCGCCGGCGGGCGCGGTCACGCGCTCCTCCGCGGGTACGGTCGGGTGGGCGGGAATCTCCGCCGTGAGCGGCAACCCGACGGCGCGCCACGCCCCGATCCCGCCGTCGAGGATCGCCACGCGCCGATGGCCCAGCACGTCCAGCATCCACCAGAGCCGCGCAGCGACCGTCCCGCCCGCATCGTCGTAGGCCACGACTCGGTGCGCGCGCCCGATCCCGAGCGCTCCCAGCCCGGCGGCGAAGGCGGCAGCATCGGGCAGGGGGTGTCGTCCCGGCCCGCCTGGCGCCGTCAGCACGCTGTCGACGTCGACGAAGACGGCCCCGGGGAGGTGTGCCTCGGCGTAGGCGGACCGCCCGGCCGCAGGGGCCGCGAGCGACCAGCGGACGTCGGCGATCCGCAGGTCGGGGTCGTCAAGCTGCGCGGCGAGCTCGGCAGCGGTGATCAGGCTCATGGCCCGAGTATCGCATCGGCGGGCCCCGGCGAGGCACCCCGCGGCCCGAAGCGCCGGCGCGAGGCACCCCGCGGCCCGAAGCGCTCGGTGCGAGGCACCCCGCGGCCCGAAGCGCTCGGCCAGCCGGCTCGCGGGCTCTCCACGGCCCGCCCCACGGCCCGCCCGGGCCGAGGGGCGTGCTATCCTTCCGCCCGGCGTGGCCCCGGCCGCGCGACGCGCGCCCCGCCCACCCGCGGCGGCGCCTCCGCTCCGGCGTAGCTCAGTGGTAGAGCGGGCGACGGTTAATCGCTTGGTCGTAGGTTCGAATCCTACCGCCGGAGCCCTCCCCTCGATCCCTGCCCCGGCGCCCGGTCGCGGCCGTGCGTGGTACGCCATCCTTCCTGCTCGGGGCGCGCCTGGAAGTGCGCTTGTGCGTGGAATCGTGCGCGGCACGCGCGAACCAGGGGCCGAGACGCGCCGGGAAGCCCCGCGGAGAAGGATTGATTGCGCGGCGCGCAACCTCCGGCGCGGGCGAGTCCGGGCGCCCACGCGCCCGCCGCTACGCCTGTAGTGGAATTCGCGCCTCGAACCGGGCGCCGCCCTCGACCCGGTTGGCGGCCTCGATCCGGCCTCCGTGGCGCCCCACGATCCAGGCCGCGATCGAGAGGCCTAGGCCGGTGCCGCCCATTGGCGCGTCGTCTGCGCGCCAGAAGCGCTCGAAGACGCGGGGGAGGTCGACCGGCCGGATGCCGGGTCCCGTGTCCTCGACGGCCAGCACGGCCGCATTGCCCTCGGCCCGGACGCGCACGGTCACGGAGCCGCCCGCCGGCGTGTGCGCGACGGCGTTGTCGAGGAGGATGGTCACCAGCTGGCGCAGCCGCAGCGGATCACCGTCCACGACGGCGGGTAGCGGGTCGGCGACCACGGCCACGCCGCGCTCGGCGGCCATCGCGGTCAGCTGCCCCGCGGCCTCCACGGCGACATCGGCCATGTCCACCGCCACCCGCTCCAGCTCCATGGTGCCGGCGTCGGTCCGGGCGAGCAGGAGGAGGTCGTCCACGAGCGCCGCCAGGTGGCTCGCCCCGGCGTCGATGTCGTCGAGCGCGGTCCCGACCCCAGCGACAGGCTGGGCGGCGTTGCGGCGCAGGTCGGTCACGCTCGTTCGGATCACCGTCAGCGGCGTGCGCAGCTCGTGGCTCGCGTTGGCGGCGAACTCGCGCTGGCGCCGCAGGGCCCCCTCGCGGCGGTCGATCGCGGCCCGGATCGGGACGAGCGCCCGGCCGGCGTAGACCCATCCGGCGGCGACCGCCAGGGCCAGCGCGGCCAGGCCCCCGAGGACCAGGACCGACAGGAGCGCGGCGAGGAGCCGCTGCTCAGAGGCTCGTTCTCCGATCACCTGGACGACCCATGCGCCGTCGCGGCGGGGCACGACCAGGGAGTAGACCCGGATCGGCGTGTCGCTGATCGTCGTGGCGCGGCTGTCCTTGCCGGTGGTCCGGGCCGCCTCGACCGACGGCTCGACCGGGAGTCCCGGCACCTCGTCCAGCCGGCCCAGCACCGAGCCGTCGGGCTTGACGGCGAGCGTCAGGGTCCCGGACTGCTCGCCCCCGAAGGCCAGACCGAAGGGGGCCCGATCGGGAAGGGAGCCGGGGCGCCCGATGATCCTCGCAACCTCTGCGGCGCGCCGCTCGAGGACCGCGGTTCCGCTGCTTGCCAGCTCGCTGGAGACGGCCCCGTAGACGAGCGCCCCTAGGGCCAGGAGGATGAGCAGCGTCAGGCCGCCGCTCCAGGCGATGAGCCGGAGACGCGTTTGCCGGAGGAGGGCCGCATCGCCGGTCGCTGCGCCGGTCGCTGCGCCGTCCGCCGCCGGGCCCGCGGGCACGGGCTCAGCGGGCACGGATTCGGTACCCCACGCCGCGAACGGTCTGGATCCAGGCGCCGCCATCTGCCCCGAGCTTCGTGCGCAGCAGGTGGATGTACGCCTCGACCGTGTTCGGCGTCAGCGCCGCCCCGTACGGCCACGCCTGGTCCAGGAGCTGGTCGCGGGAGAGGACCTGCCCGGGGCGCCGGAGGAGGCATTCCAGGATGGCGTACTCGCGCCGGCTCAGGTCCACGGGCCTTCCGCCGGCCGTCACCCGGCGGTCGGTTTCGTCGAGGATGATCGGGCCGGCCTTCAGGGTGATCCCGCGGCGCGGGGGAGGCCGGCGGCCCAGGGCCCGGAGGCGGGCGAGGAGCTCCTCGTAGGCGAAGGGCTTGACGAGGTAGTCGTCGGCCCCCGCGTCGAGCCCCTCGACCCGCGCGGAGACGGCGTCGCGGGCGGTCAGGATGAGGATCGGCACCGCCGAGCCCTTCGCCCGGAGGCGGCGCACGACGTCGAAGCCGGAGCCGTCCGGGAGGCCCACGTCCAGGATGACGGCGTCGAGCTCGGCCTCCAACGCCAGCTCCAGCCCATCGGCCCCGGTCGTCGCGCTGTCGACGACGTGGCGATCCTGGGTCAGGAGGCGGGTGAGGAGCCGGATGAGGCGCGGGTCGTCCTCGACGAGGAGCAGGTGCACGGAGCTACTCCCGGCCGCCGAGCTGCAGGGTCACGCCTCGACCCCGGCGAGGAGCGCCAGGGCGTCGCCGATCGGGATCGCGAAGCCGATCCCGCGGCCGTCGCCGGCCGAGGTGACGATGACGCCTACCACCGTCCCGCTCGCGTCGAGGAGCGGCCCACCGCTGCTCCCCGTGTTGATCGCAGCGTCGGTCTGGACGAGGCCGTCCAGGGCGACGCGGCGGCCGGTCGACGGATCGCGCAGGTCGATCGATCGGCCCAGCCCGGAGACGATGCCCGCGGTGACCGTGTCGGTGAACTCGCCGAGCGGGCTCCCGACGGCGACCACGAGCTGGCCGACGGTAAGGGCGGCGCCGCTCCCGAGCGTTGCGGGGGTCAGCCCGCTCGCCTCGGCGCGGAGCAGGACGAGCCCATGGACCGCATCGCTGGCGACCACGCGGGCGGTCGTCTCGCGCTGGTCGGCGAGGAGGAT
>JAZDPM010000027.1:0-8633 GCA_043797725.1 Chloroflexota bacterium | reverse complement strand
CGGTTGATCACGCGGAGGACGGCCCGAGCCGGCCACGCTGGATGGCCCGCGACGAGTTCGTGCGACGCTTTGTCCCCCACCCTGCCGACGCCGGCCTGCGGGCCGAGCTCCGCGAGCTGGCCCCCGACGTGACCGACGACGCGGAACTCCCGTGACCGACGGACTCGCCGACACGAGTGTCTTCATCGCCCACGAATCCGGCCGCCCGCTGCGCGTCGAGGCGCTTCCCGATCGCCTGGCGGTCTCGGTCATCACGATCGGCGAGCTGCGGGCCGGCGTGCTTGCCGCCCCCGATCTCGAGACCTGCCATCGCCGATTGTCGACGCTCAGCGCAGCGCTGGCGTTCGACCCGCTGCCAGTCGACCAGCCCGTCGCCGAAGCGTGGGCGCAACTTCGCGTAGCCCTTCGCGACCTGGGTCTGCGCATGCCCCTGAATGACTCGTGGATTGCTGCCACGGCCCTGTCGCTGGGCATCCCGGTCGTCACCCAGGACGACGACTACGTGGAGGTCCCCGGCCTGGCCGTCGTCCACGTCTGATCGACGCAACCCTTGGCGGCAGCGATCCCGACGCGCCGCGGTCAGGCGTAGAAGGCCTCGAGCGCAGCGGCCGTCACGGGGCGGCGCGGAGCCTCAGGCCGGCGTCGCCGACGTCGAGCCTCAGGGTGCCGGCCTCGATCGCGTAGCGGACCTGGCCGGAGAGGACGGCCGACACCGTCCGCTCCACCTCCATCGCGCCGCCTGCGCAGGCCATCTTCGTCAGCGCCAGGGGCCCGAATGTGAGCGTCGCGTCGGTGATCGTGACCGCTCCGCCACCGCGGTTGCAGCCGGCCTCGACATCCACCCACCCAGCCGCGAAGGTGAGCGCCGCTACGACGCCGGCCGGCAAGCTGGACACGGCGTCGCGCGAGACGAGGCCGTCGACGACCCAGCGGGTCCCGAGCAACGGGCGATCCGGGTCGGCGACCTCGCGGTCGAGCAGGGTGAGCCGGACGCCGTTCTTCGTGAGCGTCAGCGTGTCGCCGGCGAGCGCGATGATCGCCCCGTCGAGCAGGTCGGCCAGCCACCGGTCCTGGTCCATCAGGAGCTGCTCGCAGGCCATCTCCGTTGTCGCGAGCTGGCGGACGACGAGGCGATCCCTGTCGATGGCGTACGGGCCGCTCATGGAGTTGCAGCCACCGTTCGCGCCGATCTGGCCGCCCTGAAACGAGAGCCGCACCCGGGACCCCGCCACGAGCGCGCGGCCGTCGCTGCCGGTCGAGAGGAAGGTCCGGCCATCCAGGCCCTGGCGTCCCGGCGTCTCGTCCGGCGAGCCGAGGGGAAAGGAGCTGGGCGCTGGGGTCGCCGTTCCCCCTGCGCCAGTACAGGCACCCAGCAGGAGGGCCGACAGGATCGCGAGGGGGAGGAGGGTTCGAGCGCGCATGGCCCCCCGACGGGGTCCGGTGGCACGCGGTTCCGGCAAGTCCCGACCCGCCGTCGGATCAGCTACCCGCCGACTCGTCGACCTCGGGCCGGGGCGGTGCCGGGCTCGCCAGCCCTTCCACCACCTCCACGCCGGCGATCGTCAGCAGGATCGACGGCGGGGCCAGGACCTTCCAGCTCCGGCTCCCGCCGCCCAGGACGATCCGTTCGCGGGCCATGACCGCGGCGTCCACCCACACCGGCAGCGCATCGGGAAGCCCGAAGGAGGTCACCCCGCCGATTTCCTGCCCGGTGAGCGCCCGCGTCTCGTCCGGAGAGGCGAACGAAGCCTTGCGCGTGCCGAGGCGGTTCCGGACGGTCCGGTTCACGTCCAGCCGATGGGTGGCCAGGACCACGCAGGCGGCGTAGACGGGCGGGTCCGACTTCCCGACGACCACGATCGTGTTCGCGGAATCCCCGGGATCGAAGCCATAGGCGGCGCAGAAGGCGGCCGTGTCGGCCAGCGCGGGGTCGCACGCGAACAGCTCGTACGCGCCGCGCCCGGCGAGGGCACGCTCGAGGGCGTCGCGGTCGGGATCGGTCGTCATGACCACGAACGGTACCGGATCCGGCGCGCCACAGCGCCGCGCCTTCCCGCTGGACGCGCGGCGGATCAGCCTCGGGCGCGCTCGCGAAGGTATGCGACAAGCCGCTCGGCGATGACGTAGCTCCGGCCCCCGCCCATGACGAGCACGACGTCGCCCGGCTTCACCCTGGTCGTGAGCCAGTCGGCCGTTTCCTCGACCGTCCCGGGCGCCCAGGCCGGCGTCTGCCCGCGAGCGGCCACCGCGTCGGCGAGAGCCCGCGCCGACGCGATCGTCGTGTCGGGGTCGCGCCCCGCGTGGACCTGGGCGATAACGACCCGGTCCGCCTTCTCCAGGACGGCCGCGAACTCCCCGAGCATCGCGGCCGTGCGGTGGTAGGTGAGCGGCTCGTAGACGGCCCACAGGCGCCGCCCGGGGTAGCGCTCCCGCACGGTGGCGAACGTGGCCGCCATCGCCGTCGGGTGGTGGCCGTAGTCGTCGAGCACGGTGATGCCGCCGAGGTCGCCCTTCAATTCGAGCCGGCGTCCCACGCCCGCGAACGTCGCCAGACCGCGGGCGATCGCCTCGGGGGCCGCTCCCGCGGCCACGGCCACGCCGGCCGCCACCAGCCCGTTCTCGGCGTTGTGGCGCCCCGGCAGCGCGAGGCGCGCCACCATGGCCGCGCCGTCGCCGAGACCGGCGATCTCCAGGATCCCCTCCCCCGTCGCATGCCGCCAGCGCCCGACGATCGCCCGCGCGGGCCCGCCGGCGGTAGCGTGCGTCTGCTCCAGCGCCGCGCACACCGCGTCGGGATCCTCGCCGCCCTCGACGACGCGCACGACCAGCAGCCGCCCGGGCCAGTCGCGGAGATTGGCGAGCACATCACGGACGCCGGCGTCGCCGACGTTCGCCACGAGGACGGGGGCGTCCCCTCCCCCGTCGAATTGGCGCACCCAGGCCGCGAAGGCCGCGACGACCGCGGCCCGGTCGGCGAAGACGTCGGGGTGGTCCCAGTCCGCGTTTGTGAGGCCGCCGAGCGCCGGCCGATAGGCGTCGAAGTTGCCCGCGTACTCGTCCGCCTCGACCACGAAGTGGCGGCCGTCCCCGACGCGCACGGTCGAGGCGTCGGGGCCGCACACGAGCGCCGGCGGCAGGAGCGCCCCGACGAAGGCCGACGGATCGAGGCCGGCCTGAACGAGCATCTGGACGACCCAGCCTGTCGTCGTGGACTTGCCGTGCGTCCCGGCGATCCCGACCAGCGCCTGGCCATGAGTCGCGGCCGCGTCGGCGATGAGCTGCTGCAGGCTGGTCGCGGGGATCCCGCGCGTGCGCGCAGCGAGCAGCTCGGCGTGGTCGGGCGCGACGGCGGTGAGCGCCTTGGTGACGGCGAGACGATCCACGAGGACCTCGTCCCCGGCGACGACGTGCGAAGGCGCGTGCTCCCACGCGAGGGGGATGCCGACGCGCTCCAGCGGCCGGGTGTACTGGGAGGCGCCCCCCGTGTCGCAGCCGGACACGGCAGCTCCAGCGTGGTGGGCGTGGAGGGCGGCCGCCGCGCCGGCGGCGCCACCGGCGCCGACGACGTGGATCCGTTCGCCGGGGCGCAGCAGGACGGCCGCGCGGGCAGGTTGCAGGCCGGCGCCGATCTCCTCCGGGGGACGGCTCACGCCTCGGACGGGGCCTCCGCGGGCTCGCCGGTATCGTGGTCGTCGTCCGCAGCCGCGACCGTCTCCCCGGGTGTTTTCGGTGGCGCGGCCTCTGGCTCGGGCTCTGCTTCTGGTTCGACCGTCGGCTCGGGCTCGGGCTCTGCCGCCTCCTCGGGCTCTGCTGCTGGTTCGACCGTCGGCTCCGGCTCGGGCTCTGCCGTCGGCTCCGGTTCGAGCTCCAGCTCGGCCGCGGGCTCCTGCTCGGGTTCCGGCTCCGACCCAGGTTCCGGCTCCTGCTCGAGCTCCGGCTCCGGCGCCGGAACCGCGTCGTCCGCGATGACGGGCGGTGCATCGTCGAGACGATCCACGCTCACCCAGCGCCGGTCGACGACGAGGTGGAGCACCGTCGGCCGACGCGACCCGAGCGCCGCGCGGAGGGCCGGCTCGAAGGCTTCGTCCGTTTCGACGCGGACGCCGATCGCGCCGTACGCCTCGGCCACCATCGCCCAGTCGACGGGCCCGAGATCGGTGGCGACCGGATCCAACCCGCGCCGAACCTGGTGGTCGCGGATCGTGCCGTAGCGCTCATTGTCGAAGACGAGAACGACCGGGCGGGCGCCTTCCCGGACGGCCGTCTCCAGCTCGGAGCCCGTCATGCCCAGGCCGCCATCCCCGACGAGCGCGACCACCGGTCGACCCGGGGATGCAAGCGAGGCGGCGATCGCGGCCGGGAGGCCGAAGCCCATCGCTCCCGTGCTCGGCCCCAGATAGGTGCCCGGCCGGCGCACCCAGAGGCCGCGCGCCGCCCAGCCGCCGAAGTGCCCGGCGTCGGTGGTGACGATGGCGTCCGGCGGCAGCGTCCGCTCCAGCGTCGCGATCACGCGACCGGGATGCACGCCCGGACCGTCCCACGGCGTCGCGTCCACGACGCGAGCGTCGAGGTAGGCGGCGCGGTCGGCCGCGTTCGCCTCCCTTCGGCGCTCCAGCGACGCCATCTGCAGGACGGCGCCGCCGAGCAGCCGGCGTGCCTCGCGGATGAAGGTCCGCGCATCCGATGCGAGGGCGACCGTCGGGGCGCCGAGGCCGGCGCGCGCGCCGAGTGGCTCGACGTCGACGTGGGCCCAGCGGGCGCCGGGCGCCGGCACGGACCAGCCGTGGGACGCCCCCTCGTTGAGGCGACAGCCCAGCACCAGGAGGCCGTCGGCCTCCCGGAGGCGCGGGCCGACGGTGGGAGCCGAGAAGTAGCCGCTCATCCCGAGGTAGAGCGCATGGTCGTTGGGAAAGACGTCCGGCCGGCGCCAGGCCGCGACGACGGGCACGTCGAGCATCTCGGCGAGGCGCACCAGGTCCGCCGTGGCCCGCGACCGAAGGACGCCCGCCCCGGCGAGGATCACGGGGCGATCGGCGTCCAGCAGCAGGCGCAGGATCCGCCGGACCGTGATGGGGTCGGGCTCGTGCGCGCGGGAGGGGCCGAGGACGGTCGCGGTGGCGATCCGCCCCGCGTCGTCGGGCGCCGGCTCCTCCAGGAGGTCCTCCGGCAGGCTCAGGAGCACCGGCCCCGGCCGCCCTGTCGTCGCCTTCCGCAGCGCCTCATCGAGCGCCCCCGGGAGAGCGGCGACGTCGCGCACCTCGCGTGCCCAGCGGCAGAGCCCGCCGAACGTCGCGACCAGGTCGACTTCCTGGAATGCCTCGCGACCGCGGGATGCCCGGTCCACCTGCCCGACGATGGCGATGAGCGGCGCCGAGTCGGCGTACGCGGCGTGGAGGGCGATCGCCAGGTTCGCGGCGCCGACGGCCCGCGTCACGACGACGGCGGCGGGGCGGCCCGTCAGGGCGCCGTGGGCGGCCGCCATGAGGCCGGCGCCGCCCTCGTGGCGCGCGGCCACAACGCGGATCCCCGCGGCGACGAGCCCGTCCAGGAGCGGGAGGAAGCTCTCCCCGGGGACCGTGTAGGCGACCCGTACCCCGGCGGCGGCCAGGGCGTCGGCCACGAAGCGGCCGGCGCTGCGCTCGGATTCGCTCATCTCAGGGGGTCATGGGCGGCGGGAACGTGCTGACGACGAGCCCCGCGACCACGAAGATCACGACGAGCACGAGGATGAGCCGCATCATCGGCGACCGGGTGGACACCGCTGCCTCCGCTATCGGTAGTTCTGGAACTGGAGAGGGACGGTCTCGTCGAGCTCGCGGAGCCGGACGATCACCTTCTGGAGGTCATCCTTGTTCTTTGCCGAGACTCGAACGGCGTCCCCCTGGATCTGGCTCTTGACCTTCGGGAACTCGTCCCGAACGATCTTCGTGATCTTCCGGGCGAGGTCGTCCCCAAGTCCCCGGCGCAGCTCCACGCGCTGGCGGACGGTCATCCCGCCGGCCGGCTCGATGACCCCCCACTCGAAGATCTTCAGCGACAGGCCGCGCCGGATCGCCTTCGATTCCACGAGGTCGCGGATCGCCTTGGCCCGGAGCTCGCTGTCCGTGTGAATCGCGAGGGCGTCCTTCTCCTGGGTGACCTCCGCGACGGCGCCCTTGAAGTCGAACCGCGTGCCGATCTCGCGACGAGCCTGGTCGAGGGCGTTGCGGAGCTCCTGGGCGTCGAACTCGGAGACCACGTCGAACGAGAACTCGCCTGCCATCCGATCCTCCGTGCGGGCCGCGCGCGGCCATCCTGACTCAGCCCAAGTATGCCGGTCGAGGCGTCCTCGCGTCGCGCCGGTGCCTCAGCCCGGCTCCCGGTCCCCCGATCGTGCCGTCGCGCGCTCCAGCAGCAGCTCGAGCGCGGCCCGCGCGCCGGCGGCCTTGTTCGCCTCGCGATCACCGTGCCAGGTGAAGCGCCGCACGGTCCCCCCGTCGGCATCGGCCAGCCCCACGTAGGCGAGGCCCACCGGCTTGCCCGCCGTGGCGCCGCCGGGCCCGGCGATCCCGGTGACGGAGACGGCCAGGTCCGTCGCGAACCTGGACCGGGCCCCCTCGGCCATCGCGATGGCCACCTGGGCGCTGACCGCGCCGTGGGCCACCAGCGTGCTGAGGGGGACGCCGAGCAGGGCCTCCTTTGCCTCGTCCTCGTAGGCGACGATCCCGCCGGCCACGTAGCCGGACGCACCGGCCACGTCCGTCAGGGCATCACCGAGGCGGCCGCCGGTGCAGGACTCGGCGAAAGCGACGCGGAGGCCCGATCGCAGGCAGACGGCCTGCAGTCGTTCGGCCAGCGCGCGGAGCTCGGGGTCCGCCATGGCCGGCTCAGTTGACCACCACTGGCGCCTTGCCGGGCTCCAGGCGGAAGGTGCCGGGGTTGGCGGAAGTGCCGAGCGGGCCGTAGGTCGTCCCGTTCACGGTCACGTAGGTCGTGCTCATCTTGCCGGTCCGGAGCTCAACGGCGGCCTCGCCCCGGAAGGTGAGGGTCTTGCCGGCCGCGTAGACCTTGCCGGCGGCTCCGGTCTGGGGGGACACGACGCCGTCCACGGACACCCGCAGCCAGGTCCGCTGCCCCCGGATCTCGACCACGACGGAGATCCCCTGGTAGACCACCGTCACGTCGCGCGTGAGCGTCGTGGACTTGCCCTGCTCGCCCGCCGCGGTCACGGTCACCGTCCAGCGACCCTCCGTCAGGTCGATGGACGTGGCGAAGGTCCCGTCATCTGCCAGCACGACCGTGGCGGGCGGGAGGGCGGCGGGGGTGGTCGAGGGCACCGTCACCTGGCCCGGTGCCAGCCCGAGGTACGCCGCCGACATGCTCACGGACGTCGCGTCGGTCGTGGTCCCGCTCACCGGGATCGCCCCGTTCGCCACGCTCAAGCCGGCTTCGGGCGAGGAGAGCTCCAGCGTGGGCGCGGCAACCTGCGTGAACGGAACGGTGATGACGATCTCGACCGGCGACTCCGCTTCCTTGCCGGTGCTCGGGTCGGCGGCGCTCACGATGAAGCGGTTCTCGCCGCGGCGCAGGTCGACGACGGTCCGCCAGGCTCCGTCGCCGCCCGCCCTGACGCGCAGGTCCTCGCGGCCGGGGGCCCGGATCGTGACCTCGCCGTTTGCGACCGTCGTGCCGCGGAGCGTGTAGGACGTCGTGGCCTCGGCCACCTCCATGACGACGGTTGGCGGGTCGACGACCGTGAGCGGCGGCGGCTCCGAGAAGCGCAGGAGCTGGAAGCCGATGTAGGCGATGATCGCGACGGCAGCCAGCGACACGAGGGCCGCGACGAGGATGCCGGGACCCAGGACGATCCCGCGCCGCGGCGCCAGGATGGGTCGCGGCACCACGATCGCCGGCTCGAACGGGACCTTGCCCCGCTCGCGGCCCCAGGCGCCCAGCACCTCGTCGGCGTCGAGGCCCAGGTAGATCGCGTAGTTGCGCAGGAACCCCCGGGCATAGACCCCCGCCGGGAGCTTTTCCCACGCCCCGCGCTCCATGGCCGCCAGGTACTGGCGGCGGATCTTCGTCTCGCGCTCGGCGCGCAGGAGGTCCACGCCCTTCGCCTCGCGCGCAGCGGCCAGGCGGTCCGCCAGGCCCTCCCCGGGCGGCGGCGTCCACGGCTCCTGGCCGCGCCCTCCGTCGCCGCCCCGGTCCGCCTGGCCGAGCGGGCGGGCGTGATCGCGTGTCGTCACTCGTCGTCCCCGTCGATGGCGTCCGGCTCCCGTCCACGCCCGGCTCCGCCCACGTCGCGCCGAAGAACCTGCCGCGCGTTCGAGCCGTCGGACGCCCCGATGTACCCGCGCTCCTCGAGCTGGTCGATGATCCGGGCCGCGCGGGCATACCCGATCTTGAGCCGGCGCTGCAGCAGCGACGCCGACGCTCGATCGTACTCCTGGATCACCCCGACGGCATCCCGCAGGAGCCGGTCGGCATCCTCGCCCGCAAGGTCGTCCACCGAGCCGGTCGACTCCTCGTCGTCCTCCACGATGGAGAGGTCGTAGTGCGGATCGGCCTCCGCCCGCCAGTGGGCAGTGACGGCCCGGACCTCGCGGTCCGAGACGAAGACGCCCTGGAGGCGGATCGGCCGCGGCAGGTCC
>JAZDPM010000013.1:0-5815 GCA_043797725.1 Chloroflexota bacterium | reverse complement strand
GCGGTGAAGGTCTCCACGTCGGCCATGGGCGATGGCACGACGAGCCTGCTCGTCAGCGGCGAGGTGACCGCGCTGGAGGGCGTCTACCGGGAGGGAAGGGCGCCGCTCCTGGTGGCGCGCGGCTACGACCACGCCCACCGCCTCTCGCGCGGTCGCAGCTCGGCCACGTTCCAGAACGTCAAGTACTCGGACATCGCCCGCACGATCGCGTCCCAGGTGGGACTGGCCGCCGGGACGATCGACGACAGCGGCCGGGTTCACGAGCACGTCGGCCAGACCGGCCAGACGGACTGGGAGTTCCTGCGGGGCCTGGCCCGGGAGGTCGGCTTCGAGGTCGCCGTCGCCGAGGGCAAGCTCGAGTTCCGGCGGCCCCGCGAGGCGGCCGATGCGCCCGAGGGCGGTGACTTCAGCTCCACCGACCCGCTTCAGCTCGTGTTCGGCCAGGACCTCCTGGAGTTCCGGCCGCGGGTGACGTCGTCGGGGCAGGTCTCGCGCGTCGAGGTGCGGGGCTGGGACCCGGCGACGAAGCAGACGATCATCGGGACGGCCCAGGCCGGCACGACCGCCGCCCGGCTCCCGGACGGCCCGGGGAGCCTCGCCGAGCGCTTCGGCAGCCCGGTCCTGATCGTCGAGGGCGGCTACCCCTCGCAGGCCGAGGCAGATCGGGCCGCGGAGGCGCTCGCCGAGCAGGTCGGCAGCGCCTTCGCCGAGGCCTCCGGCATCGCCCGTGGCAACCCCCGCGTGAAGGCTGGCGCCGCCGTCAGCGTCTCGCAGGTCGCCGCGCCCTTTGCCGGGCGCTACACGCTCACCCACACGCGCCACACGTACGATCCCCAGGACGGCTACCGGACGCACTTCGTCGTGAGCGGGCGCCAGGACCGGTCGCTCATGGGCCTCGTCGCGGGGGCGGCGGCCGGCGCCGCGGGGGGCGGCGGGAGCGGCGCCGGCGGGGCGGGATCCGGCTCCTCCTCGGGCGTCGTGGTGGGCATCGTGACGGACAACGATGACCCGGAGCGCCAGGGACGGGTGAAGCTCCGCTTCCCAGCCATGTCGGCCGATTACGAGAGCAACTGGGCTCGTGTCGCGGCGCCGGGCAACGGCGCGTCGCGGGGAACGGTCTGGATCCCCGAGGTCAACGACGAGGTCCTCGTCGCCTTCGAGAGCGGCAACCGCCAGCGCCCATTCGTCCTCGGCGGCCTGTGGAACGGCAGCGACACGCCCCCGCCGATCGAGGTCGACAACGGGAAGCTCAATGGGCGCCACTTCGTGAGCCGGGACGGCAACCAGGTCTACATGTGGGACAAGCCGGGCAACTCGTCGCTGGGGATGAAGACCGCCGGCGAGGAAGTGGTCTTCCTCCTGAGCCGGTCGGACAAGGAGCTGAGCGGCACGTCCGAGGGGAAGATCGTGCTCACTGCCACGAGCGACATCGAGATCAAGGCGACCGGCAAGGTCAAGATCACCGGCGATGGCGGGGTCGAGATCACGTCGAGCGCCCAGGCGAAGCTCACCGGCTCGGCCGGCGTCGAGGTCGGCACGAGCGGCATCGCCAAGGTCAGCGGCAGCCAGGTCCAGCTGGGCTAGGCGAGGAGGACGACCCGATGGTCAACGACGAGTTCATCGGCGCCGGGTGGGCCTTCCCACTGCGCACCGACGCGACGGGCGGGATCGCCCTCGTGACTCGCGAGCGCGAGATCGAGGAGAGCATGCGCCTGGTCCTCGGCACGGCCTACGGCGAGCGGCCGATGCGGCCGGAGTTCGGGTGCGGGATCCACGACGAGGTCTTCTCGCCGGCCGACGCGGCCACGTTCGGCCGGATCGCCGCCGACGTGCGCGCCTCGCTGCGCCGCTGGGAGCCCCGGATCTCCGTGCAGGCGGTCGACGTGGCCGCCGACGCTGACGACGCCACGACCCTCTACATCGACGTCCGGTACTCGGTCGGGTCGTCGAACGACCCCCGGAACCTCGTCTTCCCCTTCTACGTGATCCCCGCGGAGGACTGACCGATGGCCCTGCCGGTCCCGAACCTGGACGACCGCCGCTTCCAGGACCTCGTCGACGACGCGAAGCGGCTCGTCCAGCAGCGCTGCCCGGAGTGGACGGACCACAACGTCTCGGACCCCGGGGTCACCCTCATCGAGGCCTTCGCCTGGATGACTGACCAGCTTCTCTACCGCCTCAACAGGGTCCCGGACCGCCACTACGTCAAGTTCCTCGAGCTGATCGGAGTCCGCCTCTACCCGCCGGCGGCGGCCCGCGGCGAGATCACCTTCTGGCTCTCCGCGCCGCAGCCGGACGCGATCCGGATCGCCGGCGGGACCCAGGTCGCGACGATCCGTACCGAGACCGACGACGCGGTCGTCTTCACGACCCTCGAGGACCTTCCGATCGTCCCGGTGAAGCTCGCGTACGTGCTGACCACGGCGGACGGCACGAAGCACGTTGACCGCACCACCGAGGCCGGCAACGGCCGCGACTTCGCCGCCTTCGAGGCGCCGCCCGTGGCCGGCGACCTGCTCCTCGTCGGCATCTCCGAGCCCGCACCCGCCAACGTTGTGCGCCTCGACTTCCGATGCACGATCGAGGGCGTCGGTGTCGACCCGACCTGGCCGCCGCTGGCCTGGGAAGCGTGGACCGGCGATGGCTGGACGCCCTGCGAGCTGGAGCGCGACGCCACCGGGGGCCTCAACCGCGACGGCGAGGTGATTCTCCACGTCCCGGCGGGTCACGCGGTCTCGGTCGTCGAGAAGCTCCGCGCCGCGTGGCTGCGCGCCCGCGTCACCGAGCCGGAGGAGGGCCAGCCGTTCTACTCCGCCTCCCCGAGCGTGCGCGGCGTGACGGCCTCCACCGTCGGCGGGACGACGGCCGCGGTCCACGCCGACGTGGTCGTCGACGAGATCGTCGGCGCCTCCGAGGGCGTGGCCGGCCAGCGCTTCCTGCTGAAGCAGCGCCCCGTCGTCCCCGGCGACCGGCCGACGTCAGTCAGGGTTTCCGACGACGTGGACGGCTGGCTCGAGTGGACGCAGGTCCCCGACTTCTCCGGCTCGGGGCCGGAGGATCGCCACTTCGTCCTGGACGCCGTCGCCGGCGAGATCTCCTTCGGCCCGGCCGTGCGCGAGGCGGACGGATCGGTTCGCAGCCACGGAGCGGTGCCGCCGAAGGGTCGCCGCATCAAGGTGGATGTCTACCTCACGGGTGGCGGCCGGCTCGGCAACCTTGCGGCGCGGTCGATCAGCAGACTCAAGTCGTCCATCCCGTACGTGAGCCGCGTGGAGAACCGCCGGGCGATGGCCGGCGGCGTCGACGGGGAGGAGATCGAGAACGCGAAGGTCCGTGGCCCGATCACGCTGCGCTCCCGCGGCCGCGCCGTGACCACCGAGGACTTCGAGCACCTTGCCCAGGAGGTCGCGCCGGAGCTGGCGCGCGTCCACGCGGTGGGCGCCGGCGACGGCGCCGACGCGGGATCCGTGCGGGTTCTCGTCGTGCCCGCGGCGCAGGCCGCCGACGGGCGCCTTCGATTCGAGCAGCTCGTCCCGTCGGACGACACCCTGGCCCGCGTGGCGGGCCGCCTCGACGAGACCCGCGTCGTCGGGACCCGAGTGATCGTCGAGCCACCGGTGTATCGCGGGATCACGATCGTCGCCCGCCTGCGGCCGCGTCCGCGGGTGACCGCAGCGCGCCTCCAGGAGACCGCGCTGCGGGCCCTCTACGCGTACTTCAACCCGATCACCGGCGGTCCCGAAGGCGCCGGGTGGCCGTTCGGGCGACCGGTGCAGATGGGCGAGGTCTACTCCGTCCTCCAGCGGGTGCGCGGGACCGAGCTCGTCGAGGACGTGCGGCTCTTCGGGGCCGACCCGATCACCGGGCAGCGTGGCCAGGCGACCCAGCGGCTCGACCTGGAGCCGCACGCGCTGGTGTTCAGCTACGAGCACCAGCTAATGGTCGAGGAGGGCTAGCGGTGCGCGGGACGCCCCCCGGGCTGACGAGCCCCCATCCGATCGGTGAGCATCTCCCCGGTCTCTACCGCGACGACTCCTTCACCCAGCGGTTCACGGCGGCGTTCGACGAGGTCCTGGCCGGGGCGATCCAGGTGCTCGACTGCTTCCCGGCCTACCTGGATCCGGCCCTCGCCCCGGAGGACTTCCTGGAGTGGATCGGGAGCTGGGTCGGCGCGACGCCGGACGAGACGTGGCCGCTCGAGCGGCGCCGGGCGTTCGTGGCCTCCGCCGCCGACCTCTTCCGGATGCGTGGGACCGCCGCCGGGCTGGCTGCACACGTCGCCATCTTCACGGGCGGCGAGGTCGAGATCGGCGAGCCCGGCGCGGCGGGCTGGTCGCGCGACGCCGGGGCGGCCGTGCCGGCGGGTTCCTCGCCCGACCTCTTCATCCGCGTCCGGGTCAGGGATCCCAAGACCGTCCCGGCGGCCGGGCTCGAGGCCCTCGTCGCGGCCTCGAAGCCGGCACACGTCACTCACCGCGTCGAGATCGTCAAGGCGTGAGCCGCCACCGCGACGAACCGTCGGGCCGGTTCGCGACGCGCGCTACCATGCGCACACGGATGCGGCCCGGCCGCCGCAGCGGTGTCGAGGTCTCCCGTCCACGAGGAAGCGCCACGTGATCGTCTGTACGAAGTGCGGGTTCCAGAACGAACCGTCGGACAGCTTCTGCGGCTCGTGCGGGAGCTTCCTGGAGTGGACCGGGACCAAGGTCGAGGAGCCCGCGCCCGTCCCGGAGGAGCCGGTCGCGCCGGAGCCGCCCCCGGCGCCCGAGCAGCAGGGAATCATCGGCCGGGTTCGCGATGCCGTCGGCCTCGGTGGCCATCCGGCCGGACCGGACGCGGACGCCCAGGCAGCCGCGGCCGTGGAGTCCGCGGCCCGCGGCGAGACGGAGGCAGCTGCCGCAGCCGCAGCAGCCTCAGCGCCGCTGGCGCCGTCGGCGCCGACCCCGGTCGTCGTGAGCGGCCCGAGGGTCTTCCGCATAGTCGACGACACGCCTGAGGCCGAACCCGAGCCGGAACCCGCGCCCGAACCTGAGCCGGCACCAGCGCCCGAACCAGCGCCCGAACCAGCGCCCGAGGCCGAACCCGAGCCGGAACCCGCCCCCGAACCGGAGCCGCCTGCGGCCGAACCCGAGCCCGCGGCCGAACCAGCGCCGGCCGCCGAGCCGGAGCCCGCCCCCGAGCCGGAGCCGCCTGCGGCCGAACCCGAACCAGCGCCCGAGCCCGCGCCCGAACCCGAGCCGGAACCCGCCCCCGAACCGGAGCCGGCCGCCCCGGAGCCGACAGCGGCATCCGAGCCGGAGCCGCCTGCGGCAGAACCCGAGCCCGCGGCCGAACCAGCACCGGCCGCCGAGCCGGAGCCGCCCGCCCCCGAACCCGAGCCCGCGGCCGAACCGAAGCTGGCCGCCCCGGAGCCGGAACCCGCCCCCGAACCGGAGCCGGCCGCCGAGCCGGAGCCGGCCGCCCCGGAGCCGCCTGCGGCCGAACCCGCGCCCGTACTCGCGCCCGAACCCGTTGCCCCAGAGGCGATGGTTCGTGCGTTGGAGCCAGGCGGCGAGCCCTCGGCAACTCCGTCTCCTCCATCCGCCCCGCCCCTCCCCTCCGACGAGGCCGTCCCGGCCCCCGCGCCCGTCCCTGCCGAGCGTGCCGCAGACATGACTGAAGGGTCATCGGGCGGTGAACCCCCGCCCCTTGGGGCCGCAGGTGCGGCACCCCCCCTGCTGGCGCACGAATCATCGCCTGACGGGCGATCCCCGGAGCCGACAGCGGCCCCCGAGCCGGAACCCGCCCTCGAGCCGGAGCCGACAGCGGCCCCCGA
>JAZDPM010000011.1:0-2572 GCA_043797725.1 Chloroflexota bacterium | reverse complement strand
CGGGCGGCTACCCGTACGTCGAGGGCGAGACGCTGATCGTGGAGGTCGAGGACAAGCCGGGTGGCCTGGCCTCGGTGGCCGAGAAGCTGGCAGCTGCCGGCGTGGACATCCGGGGCGTCCTCTTCGTGGGGTCCGGGGAGGGGAAGGTAGAGACGGCCTTCTCGGTCGACGACGTCGCCCGCGCCCGGAGGGCTCTCGGGATCGATTGAGCGAGGGCGCGGCCCCGACGCTCGCGCCGCCGATGGCGGCCAGGGGCGGCCGCGGGCGCCCAGGCGCGGCCCCGACGCTCGCGCCGCCGATCAGCCGACGGTGCGGGGCGGCGCGGGAGACTCGTCCGTACCCGCGGCCGCCGGGGAGCCCCACTCGTGCTGATGCGCGGCGGGAGGCTCCGCGGGGCCCTCGAACGGGGGCAGGCTCTCCCGCGGCGTGTCGAGCCCGATGACCGTTCCGGGGTCGCCCAGGTCGAGGATCCGTACGGGCGCGCGCTCGGCGAGGAGCGTCGCCAGCTCGTCCTCCATCAGCTCCGCGGGGAGCGCGCGGAACACGTCGAGAAGTCCGACGGGCAGCAGGATCGGCCAGCCCACGACGCCGTGGTACGCGGGCCGGAGAACGTCGGCCCGGTGAATCCCGTGCGTCTCGATGAGCGACGTCACGGTTTCCGCGTCGACCCACCCGAAGCGGGCCGGCCAGATCAGTGCCGCGTCCGTCCCGTCCACCTCGGCCCGGGCAAGGTCGATCGCCCGCGCGATCTGGGCGACGGGCCCGTCCGCGATCGGACCCGGCGCGCCGACGACGGCCGCGGATCCCGCCAGCGCGGCAGCCACCGCTCCATCGGGATCGGGGGCCACGACCAGGACCGGCAGGGCGCCGCCCGCCCAGGCCAGGTCGGCGAGACGGCGCACGTTCGCGGAACCATCGACGTCCTGGAGCGCGAACTCCGGCGAGGCGGCCAGGATGCACGCGGCGACGGTCATGGCGGGATGCTAGCAGGGCGCCTGGGCCGCGATCTCGGGATGGGCCCCGGCCGCGCCTCCGCCCGCGATGTGCGACGATCGGTCCGCCCATGATCAACGAGGAGCTCCGCCCCGCCGTGCCCACCGCCGCCCCGACCGGGGCTTCCGTCGCCCCGACCGGGCCATCCGTTCGGGTCGACCTCCGGAACGTCGCCATCGTCGCCCACGTCGACCACGGCAAGACCACCCTCGTGGACGGGATCCTCCGCCAGACGGGCGCCTTCCGGGCCAACCAGGCGGTCGTCGACCGGGTCATGGACTCGGGCGACCTGGAGCGCGAGAAGGGCATCACGATCCTGGCCAAGCAGACGACGGTCGACTACGCCGGCATCCGGGTCAACATCGTCGACACGCCCGGCCACGCCGACTTCGGGGGCGAGGTGGAGCGCAGCCTCAACCTCGTGGACGCCGTGCTCCTCCTCGTCGACGCCGCCGAGGGGCCGCTCCCGCAGACGCGCTACGTCCTCCAGAAAGCGATGGCTCGCCGGCTCCCCGTCATCGTCGCCCTCAACAAGATCGACCGCGGCGACGCTCGCCCGGCGGAGGTTCTCGACGACGTCTACGAGCTCTTCATGGACCTTGGCGCCGACGCGCACCAGATCGAGTTCCCGGTCGTCTACACGAACGCCAAGGCCGCCACCGCGACCCGCGACCTGGCCACCCCCGGGACCGACCTGCGTCCCCTCCTCGACCTACTCGTGGCGGTCACGCCGCCGCCGTCGTTCACGCCCGACCATCCCCTCCAGCTCCTGGTCACCAACCTCTCCGCCAACGACTACGTCGGCCGGATGGCGGTCGGGCGCGTGGTCAACGGATCCATCCGCGTCGGCCAGCGGATCGTCGTCGTCCGCGACGAGCCCGACGACACGTCCGGCGCGGTCGAGCCCGGACGCACCGTGACCCTCTCGGGCACCGTCACGAGCCTCCAGACCGCCCACGGGATCGAGCGCGTGGACATCGAGGAGGCCGGCCCCGGCGACATCGTCTCGGTCGCGGGACTTCCCGAGGTCACGATCGGCGACACCCTGACCGAGCCCGGCGACCCGCGGCCGCTGCCGCGCATCGAGGTCGACGAGCCCACCCTGCGGATGACCTTCGGCGTCAACACCTCGCCGCTCTCCGGGCGCGAGGGCCGGTATCTCACCAGCCGCCAGCTTCGGGCGCGCCTCGACAAGGAGATCCTCGGCAACGTCGCCATCCAGTTCTTCCCCACCGAGAGCGGCGACACGTACGAGGTCCGGGGGAGGGGAGAGCTCCAGCTCGCGGTCCTCGTCGAGCAGATGCGCCGCGAAGGGTACGAGCTCCAGGTCAGCCGCCCGGAGGTAATCCTCCACACCGTGGACGGGGAGGTCCAGGAGCCCTACGAGCGGATCACGATCGACATCCCGCCCGACTACATCGGCGAGATCCAGGCGGCCCTCGCCGGGCGCAAGGGCCGCCTGGAGCAGATGACGACCGACGCCGACGGGCGCGTTCGGATGGAGTTCGTCCTGCCGATCCGCGGGCTCATCGGGTACCGCGGGCAGCTCCTCACCGAGACCCGCGGCACGGCGCTCCTC
>JAZDPM010000005.1:0-5918 GCA_043797725.1 Chloroflexota bacterium | reverse complement strand
GGCGATCCGCCGGGCGGCAACCTTCGTGCGCGTGAAGACGAGGACCTGGCGGAGGTCGTGGGTGCGCACGAGGTGTTCCAGGAGCTGGAGCTTCCGCTCGCGGTCCACCGGGTAGAGGACCTCGCGCACCGTGGAAACGGTGGCGTTGCGGGCCGCCACCTCCACGGTCACCGGGTCGTTGAGGAACTCCCTGGAGAGGCGCCGGATCTCGTCGGAGAAGGTGGCCGAGAAGAGGAGCGTCTGGCGCCGCGCGGGGAGGAGCGCGAGGATCCGCCGGATGTCCGGGATGAACCCCATGTCGAGCATCCGGTCCCCCTCGTCGAGGACCAGGATCTCGACTTGCCCCAGGTTCGCCGCGCGCTGGCCGACGAGATCGAGCAGGCGCCCGGGCGTCGCCACGAGCAGCTCCACCCCGGACCGCAGCTCCCTGATCTGGGGGTCCAGCGGGACGCCGCCGAACACCACCGCCGAGCGGAGGGCGACGTGGCGCCCGTAGGCCGCGGCCATCGCGGCGACCTGCATCGCGAGCTCCCGGGTGGGCGTGAGGACGAGCGCCCGCACGGGATGGCGAGCCGGCGAGAAGGAGGTGTTCGCCTGGGCCTTGAGGCGCTCGAAGATCGGGAGGACGAAGGCGGCCGTCTTGCCGGTCCCGGTCTGGGCCGCGCCCATGAGGTCCCGACCCTCGAGGATGAGAGGGATCGCCTGGGACTGGATGGGCGTGGGCACGGTGAAGCCCTCATCGGCCACCGCGCGGAGGAGTTCGGCCGACAGGCCGAGGCTATCGAAGGTCACGTGCGGGCAGCATAATCGAAATGGCTCGCCGGACCTGCGGGCCGTCGGCGCCCGGGTCCGGAAGAGCGACGAGGAGGCGAGCATGGCCAGGGGCGCGTCGGACGACGCCGGTTCCGAGGCTTCCGCGGAGGGGCCGAAGCTCACGACGAAGGCCTACGAGGCCGAGCTGCGGCGGCTCGACGTCGAGCTGGTCAAGTGGCAGGAGTGGGTCAAGGACCAGGGCCTGAAGGTCGTGGTCATCTTCGAGGGCCGCGACGCCGCGGGCAAGGGCGGCGCGATCAAGCGCATCGTGGAGCCGCTCAACCCGCGAACGGCGCGCGTCGTCGCCCTGCCGGCGCCCACCGAGCGCGAGAAGTCCCAGTGGTACTTCGGGCGCTACGTCGCCCACCTGCCGGCCGCCGGCGAGATCGTCCTCTTCGACCGCAGCTGGTACAACCGCGCCGGCGTCGAGCGGGTGATGGGCTTCTGCTCCGACGACGAGTACCAGGAGTTCCTGCGCTCCTGCCCGGAGTTCGAACGGATGCTCGTCCGGAGCGGGATCGTCCTCGTCAAGTACTGGTTCAGCGTCTCGGACGGCGAGCAGGAGCGCCGCTTCCAGAACCGCCTCGCGGACCCCACGAAGCGCTGGAAGCTCTCCCCGATGGACGTGGAGAGCCGGTCCCGCTGGATGGACTACAGCCGGGCGAAGGACGAGATGTTCGCCCACACGGACATCAAGCAGGCGCCCTGGTGGGTGGTCCGCTCCGACGACAAGAAGCGCGCCCGGCTCAACGTCATCGCGCACCTCCTCTCCCAGGTGGGGTACCGCGACCTCACGCCCCAGCCGATCGTCCTGCCGCCGCGCCAGAAGGACATGGGCTACGTGCGGCCGCCGATCGAGGACCAGGCCTTCATCCCCGAACCGTACTGAAGGCCGCGCGCACTTCGGGGAGGCGCTCGAGCGTCTCGCGGTCCCAGGGTGTGCGGAGGACGGCGACGATCTCGTCGACACCCGCCCGGAGGTACGGAACCAGCGCCGTCGCGACCTCCTCCGGGCTGCCGCCCGCGTGCAGCGGGTCCTCGCCCGGCTGGATGTCGTGGATCGCCCGGACTCCGACCCACGCCTCGCGGGCAGCCGCCGCGGAGGATCGGACCACGAGGTTCACGTAGACCTGGCGCTCGATGGCGCGGATGTCGCGCCCGACGGCGGCGCCGTGTGCCGCGAGGACGCCCTCGAGCTCGACCAGCTGCTCGGGCGTCGCGTTCGCGTTCCAGGCGTCGGCGACGCGGGCCACCGTCCGCAGGGTCCTGGTCCGGCCGGTGCCTCCGATGAGGATCGGCAGGTGGGCCTGCAGCGGGCGCGGCGCACAGACCGCCCGGTCCAGGTCGTAGAACCGCCCGCGGTGCGTCACCACCTCCCCGTCGAGGAGGCGTCGCAGGAGCCCGGCGGCCTCGTCGAGGCGGTCGAGCCGTTCGCCGACGCCGGACCCGAATTCGATCCCGAACGCGTCGTGCTCGCGGAGATGCCAGCCGGCCCCCAGTCCGAGGACGAAACGGCCGGCCGAGACGTGATCCAGCGTCGTCGCCATCTTGGCGATGACCCCGAGGTTCCGGAACGTCATCGCCGTCACGAGGTGGCCAAGGCGCACCCGCGTCGTGATCGCGGCAAGGGCGGCGAGCGCGGTCCAGCCCTCCAGCCTGGGGTCCAGGTCGTCGCCCTCGTCGCAGAGCAGGTGGTCGTCGACCCAGATGCTGTCCCAGCCGCCAGCCTCGGCGGCGAGGGCGGCGTCGCGCAGCTCGGGCCAGCGGGTCCGGTTGATCCAGAACGCTGCGCCGAACCGAGGACCGCCGTCGCCCATCCGCCACCCTCCGTCCCCTTTGCCGGCCGCCCGCGACACGGACCAGCCTTGGCCCATTGTCCGCCGGCTGCCCGCCCGCGTGCGCGGTATCCTCGCCCCAGGGCGCCAGGGCGGCGCACGGGAGGAGCGGCCGGCATGACGAACCAGGGGCGGGAGGCGGGTCCGGCGGTCCCGGTGGAGGCCCGCTCGGCGCTGCTCACGGCCTGCGGGCGCCTCCTCGGCGCCATCGGGCTGCTCGTCATCGTCGTGCTCCTGCCCGCGACCTTCCTCGTCGTTCTCGCCAACCTCGGCCTCGTCGATGCCCCGGGCTGGTCCGGGGGCAACACGACCGTCTTCGCCTTCTTCCTCGTCGTCGTGCCGGTCGGGCTCGTCCTCGCCACCGTTCATTTCCTGCTCGGTGGACTGGTGCTCGCGCGGCGTCTCTGGCCCCTCGTCGTCACGGTGCTCCTGTTCTTCGCGGTCGTGACTCTCTTCCCGCTGGGGCTCCGGATCAGCTGGCCGTTCCTCGGGTTGACCGCCCTCTACGCGACCACGCTCGTCCTCACCGTCGCCCGTCACCGCGAGTTCGAGTGAGCCCGAGGAGGTCGGAGTCCGACGACCCGCATCCTCCGCGCCGGGTGTTCAGGGAACCAGGACCGCGGTCCCGTCCAGGGTGCCGGCCGCCAGACGGCGCAGGGCGTCGGCGCCCGAGGCGAGCGGTAGTGCCTCCACCCGCGTCTGCACGGGGATTGCCGCGGCGAGCTCCAGGAAGGCGCGCGCATCGTCCCGCGTGTAGTTGGCGACGCTGCGCAGGCTTCGCTCCCACCAGAGGTCCGCGTAGGGGAAGGCCGGGATTCCGTCCAGGTGGATCGCGTTGATGGCCACCGTGCCGCCCCGGTCCACGGCGCGCAGGGCCGCGACGACCACCCCGCCGACCGGCGCGAACGTGACGGCCGCGTCGAGCGGGGCGGGCGGTGGGTCCTCGTACCCGCCGACGGAGGTCGCACCCATCTCCACGGCTCGGCTGCGCTCGCGCTCGGACCGCGTCGCGACGTGAACGTCGCAGCCCCAGTGGCGGGCGACCTGGAGGGCGAGGAGCGCCGAGGCGCCGAAGCCGTAGAGGCCGAGGCGGCCGCCGGGACGGATCCCCGAGACCAGCAGCGACCGGTAGCCGATGACTCCTCCACAGAGGAGGGTGGCGGCCGAGAGGTCGTCGAAGCCGTCGGGGACCCGGAGCGCGACGTCCGCGCCCACCACGATCCGCTCGGCAAACCCGCCGTCTCGGTCCCAGCCCGTGAAGCGCGCGGCCTCGCACAGGTTCTCGCGGCCCGTCCGGCACGCCGGGCAGACGCGGCAGGTTCCGGCCAGCCAGCCGACGGCCGCCCGCTCGCCGAGGAGCCAGCCGTCGACCCCGGCGCCGACCGCCTCCACGCGTCCAACGACCTGGTGACCCGGGATCGTCGGAAGGCGATGGGCCGGGAGGTCACCTTCGACCAGCTGGAGGTCGGTGCGGCAGACGGCGCAGGCGCCCACGCGGAGAAGCAGCTCGCCCGCCTCGGGCTCGGGATCCGGCACGTCGCGGAGTCCGAGCGGGTCGACCGCGGTCACCGGCCCCGGCCGTTCCAGGACGAGGGCTCGCATCAGTGGACCGAGACGCTCCCGATCCCGCCGCGGACCTCGATCTCGATCCGGTTGGCGGCGGTCGCGAAGTCCGGCGACTCCCAGGCGCTCCCCTCCGCGTTCCGGGGAAAACGGACCGGGTCGACGTCACTGGAGCCGAGGGCGATCGACGAGCGGATTCGTGCCGCCACGCCGTCGGGGACACGGAAGCGCATCGCGGCCGCGCCACCCTCGGCGTCGACGCGGGTGAAGCCCGCCGCGGCCGGGAGGCCGATCCGCGTTTCGCTGGCGCCGGTGCGCAGCCGGAGCTCCGTGAGGCGCAGCCCGCCGAGGTCCAGGTCGGCGTCGGCGGCGCCCGTCTCCACCCGCAGGCGGAGGGGCACTTCGGCGCTGACGCCCATCGTCCAGGTGTAGGGCGCGCGGTTCAGGGCCCAGCCCGACGGCGGCGCGGGAGGTACCAGCCGGGCCCGCCCGGGACCCCCGCCGCGTTCCACCCGGACCCCGCCGACGAACGTCCCGTCGACGAGCATCCCCGCTGCCGCCGCGGCGATCTGGAGGTGGCCGGCCCCGAACGTCACCATCACCTCGGCGTCGCCGGCACCCTCGAGCGGGATCGCCAGCCGGTCCGGCACGGAAGCCGCCCATCCGGGACCGTCGTCGCCGCGCTCGGCCGCCGACCGGTCCTGCGTGTCGTGGATGATGACGTACGGCCGGCGCCACGGGCCCGGGATGAACGCCCCGACGAGGACGACGACGCCGATCCCGACGAGGGCCAGGGGCACCGCGACTTCGGTCAGGTTCCCGAACCGCTCGCCGGAGAGGCCGATGACGCCCTCGAAGAAGAGGAAGCCGACGAGGAAGAGCACCACGCCGACGAAGAGGGCGCCGAGGCCGCCCCGGAGATCTTCCCCGCGCCGGGCGAGGAGGCCGTAGACGGCGAGTCCGGCGCCGACGCCGCCGGGCGCCACGAGCGCCCAGGCATACGCCCACGTCTGGTAGAGACCGGCCGCCTCCTGGACGGCGAGGACGACGCCGACCATCGTCACGATCCCGCCGACGGCAGCCATCCCGCTTCCGCCCGGACCTCCGACCGCGACGGCGCCCAGGACGAGCGCGAGCCCGGGGACGATGATCCAGCTGGGCCAGCCGATCGAAAGCCCGCCCACCTGCGCCAGGAGGGCGGCCGCGCCCAGGAGGATGAGCGCGAGACCGATGACCAGCCCGCCACGCTGCGGGGATGTGCGTCCAGTCACTCCGTCGCCTCCCTCATGGTTGCCCTCGTCGCCGGCCAGCGTCAGGCGATCTCGTCGACCGTCTCCACGCCGCCAGCCGCAGCGGCCCGGACCAGGACGTCGGCGGCGATCCCCCGGGCCCAGGCGCGGATCCGGTCGAAGTTTCGCCAGTCGCCGGCCAGGCCTGCGCTGGCCATGATCTGCAGGTCGAACCCGTCCTCGTCGGGGTCCACCCGCCCGCCGAACGTCGCTGACCGGATGCCCCAAGGATGAGGGGGAAGCAGCTCTCCGCGGGAGAGACCTCCGGCCCGCCGGGGCGGGCCATCCCGCCGGTTGTCGCGCTGCGATCTCCGGCCTGCTGCGCGGCAACCTACCGGGGTTCGTGGCCCGGGGCCGACCCGCGCGCAGCGTCGACGCCCAGCCCAATCGGGCACGCCACGCCCGTCCCGTGGTCCGG
>JAZDPM010000224.1:0-10382 GCA_043797725.1 Chloroflexota bacterium | reverse complement strand
GGGGCCGGGCGTCGGCCCACCGCGGCGTCGTGGTCGACGCTCCTGGCCTCACGATCCTCGACGACACCTACAACGCCTCGCCGCCGGCCGTGATCGCCGCCCTCGAGGTGCTCGCCACGCTGCCGGGACGGCCCGTCGCGGTGCTCGGCGAGATGCGCGAGCTCGGCGCGGCCCACGAGGACGGCCACCGCGCGGTGGGCGCCGCCGCCGCCCGCGTCGCGGCGGAGCTCGTGGTTGTCGGCACTCCGGCCGCCGGCATCGCGGCCGGCGCCGTCGCGGCCGGCCTCGACCCGCTCCGGATCCATGCCGTGGCGGACCGCGACGAGGCCGTCGCGCTCCTGCGGACGCTCCTGCGGCCGGGCGACGCCGTCCTCGTGAAGGCGTCCCGGGGAGCGGCCCTCGAGGCGGTGGTCGATGCCCTGCGCGCGGGCGTCCCGGCCGCGGAGCCGGCGCCGTGACCGTTGAGCTGATCCAGGGGATCCTCCTGGCCTTCGCGATCGTCGTGATCATCATGCCGGCCTTCATCCGCCTGGTCCGCTGGGCCGGCTTCGCCAAGCAGATCCGGGTGGAGGGCCCGGAGGGCCACCAGTCCAAGGCGGGGACACCCACCGCCGGCGGCGCCCTCATCCTGGCCGTGGTCATCGGGCTGGCACTCCTCTTCGGGCTCGTCGACGCCTCGACGTTCGCGCCGCTGGCGACGCTCGCCCTCGTCGGGGGCCTCGGCCTCGCCGACGACTGGCTGAACGCCCACACCGGGGACGGGATCCGGGCGCGCCAGAAGATCCTGTGGCAGATCGCCGTCGCCGTCTTCGCCGCGTGGCAGATCCAGGACACCTACGAGATCGCCGCCATCGCCGTCCCGTTCGTGGGTGCGGTCGCGGTCGAGCCGTGGGCCTACGTCGCCTTCGCGGCCTTCGCCATCGTGGCGATGAGCAACGGGGTCAACCTGACGGACGGGCTCGATGGCCTGGCCGGGGGCATCCTGGTCATCTCGTTCGTGGCATTCCTCATCATCGCCCTCCTCAACAGCCCCGCCCAGCCGAACCTGGCCGTCCTGTGCGCCCTCCTGATCGGGGCGCTGCTCGGCTTCCTCTGGTTCAACGCCCACCCCGCCCAGATCTTCATGGGCGACGCCGGGTCGCTCTCGATGGGCGCCACGCTGGCCGTGATCGCCCTGATCACCGGGCAGATCCTGATCCTCCCGCTCATCGGCGTCATCTTTGTCGTCGAGACGCTCTCCGTCGTCCTCCAGGTCGGCTACTTCAAGCTGAGCGGGGGGAAGCGGATCTTCCGGATGTCGCCGTTGCACCACCACTTCGAGCTGGGCGGCTGGCCGGAGATCAAGATCACTCTCCGCTTCTGGATCATCGCCATCCTCGCCGCGCTGCTGGGCATCACGCTCTTCCTGGCCACGCTCCAGAGGCTCGAGTGAGCGGCTCGGCTCGCCTGGACCTCGACGCGCTCACCCTCGCCGGCATCCGCGCCGGCGCCCTCGCCGGCGTCCCGGCGACGGTGCTGGGGCTGGCCCGCACCGGCGTCGCCCTGGCCCGCTTTCTGGCCGACGCGGGCGCCCGTGTGACGGTCTACGACGGCAAGCCCGTCGGGGCTCTGGCCGAGGCCGTCGCCGCCCTCGAAGGGCGCCCGGTCGCGCTGGCCTGCGGGCCGGACGTGGACCCGGCCTCGGCCTGGGCGGACGCGACGCTGGTGGCCTTCAGCCCGTCGATCACGCCGGGCTTCCCGACCACGGAGCCGCGCCTTCGCGCGGCCCTGGCCGCCCTGGCCGCCCGCGTCGCGGCCGGAGAGGACGACGCCCCCGCGCTCGTGTCGGAGCCGGATCTCTTCCTCCGCCTCTGTCCCGCGCCCACCGTCGGGGTGACCGGGACGAAGGGCAAGACCACGACCTCGTCCCTCGCCGCGCACCTCCTGGCCGGCGATCCGGGGCACCCGGTCGTCCTGGGCGGGAACATCGGCACCCCGCTCATCGACCGCCTGCCGGCCCTGGCACCGGACCACCGGGTCGTCGACGAGCTCTCCGAGCTCCAGCTTCCCAGCCTCTCCCGGGGCACGACCATCGCGCTCTACACCAACGTCACGGCCGACCACCTGGACCGCCACGGCTCGCTGGAGGCGTACCGCCGGGTCAAGCGCCGGCTCGCCGAGCTCGTGGACCCGGAAGGCGCCCTCGTCCTCAACCTGGACGACCCGGTCGTCGCCGGGTACGCCGGCCTGGGCACCGCCCCGGCGGTCTGCTATCGCCTCGGGCGCCCGATCCCGGGCGGGCTCGGGATCGTCGACGGGTGGGTCGTCTCGGCAGGCGTGGAGCGGCTGCCCCTGGCCGGGGGCGGGACCGCCGCCACGGGCCCCGGCGGACGGATCCTGCCGGTCGGCGAGGTCACGCTTCCCGGACGCCACAACCTCTCGAACCTCCTGGCGGCGACCGGGGCCGCGCTCCTCTTCGGCGTCGCGCCGGACGCCATCCGGCGCCAGGCGGCGAGCTTCCGGGGCGTGGAGCACCGCCTGGAGGTGGTGGCGGAGATCGACGGGGTCCGCTTCGTCAACGATTCGCAGGGGACGCAGCCCGACGCCGTCGCCGCGGCCCTGCGCAGCTTCGACGTCCCCCTCGTCCTGATCGCGGGCGGCCGCGACAAGGGCGTCGACCTCGCGGCGCTGGGCGGCGTCGCGGCCGCGCGCGCCTCCGCTGCCGTTCTCATCGGGGAGAGCGGCCCGGCCCTGGCATCCCTCTTCCGCGCTGCGGGCGTCCCGCTCGTCGAGGAGGCCGGCACGCTGGCCGCCGCCCTGCCGCGGGCCGAGGCGATCGCGCGCGAGCTCCTGCGCGGCGCGCCGACCGGGACGGTCGCGACCGTGCTCCTGTCGCCCGCTGCGGCGAGCTTCGACCAGTTCCCCGACTACGCGGCGCGCGGCCGCGCCTTCAAGGACGGCGTGGCAGCGCTCTCCGCGGCCCGGGTCGCGACCGCCGGGAGACGGTGACGATGCATCCCGCCGACGGTGCCCGCCCGCCCACTCGCCGCCCCGTTTCCCTCCCGTCGCGCGCCCCCCGGACCGCGGGGCCGCGGACGCGGGCCGCGGTCCGGGCCGTGGTCGCCCCGCTGGCGGCGCCCGCCGGCGTCGTGCGACGCCGGGGCCCGGACACCGTGATCGTGCTCGCCATCCTCGCCCTTACGGCGCTGGGGCTCCTGGTGGTCTACTCCACGTCCGCGATGGCCGGCTACCTTTCGTCCGACGGCGACACGTTCCGAACCCTTGGCCCGCAGCTGCTGTGGGCGGCCGTGGGGCTGGTTCTCATGCTCGTCGCGATGCGCGTGGACTACCGCTGGCTGCGCCTGGCCTCCGTGCCGCTGGTGCTCGTCGCGGGCGTGCTCCTCGTCCTCGTCCAGATCGAGTCCTTCCAGGTGACGGTGGGCGGCTCCTCGCAGTGGCTCAAGCTCCCGGGCCTGCCGGCGATCCAGCCGAGCGAGCTGGCGAAGCTGGCCCTCGTCATCTACCTGGCGCACTGGCTGGCCCGGCGCGGCAGCGCCGTGGCCGGCCTTCGGACCGGCCTGCTGCCGTTCGCGGTGATCGTGGCTCCCTTCGTCCTGCTCGTCTTCAAGTCGCCCGACATCGGCTCGGCAGGCGTCCTGGGCCTGACGGCCGTCGTCATGTTCTTTCTGGCCGGCGCCAACCCCCTCTACCTCGCGGGCCTCGGCGCCGCAGCGTTCGCTGGCGCGGTGGTCCTCCTGAAGGACTACCAGGTCGAGCGGCTGCAGTCGTTCGCGGACCCGTTCGCGGACCGGCTCGAGACGGGCTACCACGCCGTGCAGGGCCTCCTGGCACTGGGGCTCGGCGGGCTCTTCGGGGCCGGCCTGGGCGAGCGCGCGGCGGCCGGCGCCATCGTCCTGCCGAACGCCCACAACGACTACATCTTCGCGGTCATCGGCCAGGAGTTCGGCTTCCTGGGCGCGGTTGCCGTGATCGGGCTCTTCGGCCTCCTCGCGTATCGTGGGTTCCGCGTCGCCATCTCGGCGCCGGACACGTTCGGCGGGCTCCTTGCGGCGGGCATCACTGCCTGGCTCTGCCTGCAGGCATTCGTGAACATCGGCGTCGTCGTGACGCTTCTCCCCGTCACGGGGATCACGCTCCCGTTCGTCTCGGCTGGCGGCTCCTCGCTGATCGTCAGCCTCGGCGCGGCGGGGATTCTCCTGTCGGTCTCTCGGGAGACCGCGGTCAGTGGAGGCTGGTATGCGAGTGGCGATCGCGGCAGGCGGTACGGGCGGGCATATCTACCCGGCCCTCGCCGTCGCGCGCTCCCTTCGCGCGCACCCGGCAGCGCCTGAGCTCGGCTGGATCGGCGGGCGGCGCGGCCTGGAGGCCGGGCTGGTGCCGTCGTCCGGGCTTCCGCTGCGGCGACTCGTCGTGCGCTCCCTGCGCAGCGCGGGACGCGACGTCCACCTCGTGCTCGATCCGCTCCGCCTGGTTGCCTCCGTTCCGCAGGCGCTCTGGCTCTTCGCGCGCAGCCGGCCGGACGCCGTGTTCACCACCGGGGGCTACGTCGCCATCCCGGTCATGCTGGCAGCCCGCCTCCTCGGGATCCCCGTCGTGCTGTGGGATGGCAACGTGATCCCCGGCCGGAGCGTCCGGGCGACCGCCCGCCTCGCAGGAGCCGTCGCCGTCGCCGATTTGCGGACGTGCACCGCGCTTGCGGCGCGTCGCTGCTACCAGACCGGGACCCCGATCCGCGACCCCCGGGCAATCGACCAGGAGGCGGCCCGCGAGAAGCTCGGCATCGCGCCCGGCGAACGGCTCCTGCTCGTGTTCGGCGGCTCGCAGGCGGTCCGCCGCTTCAACGCGGCCCTGGCCGGGGCGCTCCCCCGGCTGGTCGAACGATGCACGGTCCTCCACGTGACGGGCGAGGACGGGTACGCCGACGCTCTCGCGACGCGCGAGGAGCTTCCGGAGGAGCGGCGCGCCCGATACCGGCCGGTCCCGTTCCTGGTCGACGACATGACCGCCGCGCTGGCCGCCGCCGACCTGGTCGTGGGGCGGGCGGGCGCCTCCACGCTCGCCGAGTGCGCCGCCTTCGCGGTGCCGCTCATCTGCGTCCCGTACCCGCATGCGGGCGGCCACCAGCGGGCGAACGCCGAGGCGTACGCGGCCACGGGCGCCGCGCGTCTCGTCGAGGACGCGGCGTTCGATGCCGCGGCGCTCCTCGAGGCAAGCCGGCTGCTCGAGGATCCCGCTGCTCATCTCGCGATGAGCGCCGCGGCGCGGTCGGCGGGACGCCCCGGGGCGGCCGATGCAGTCGCCGCGCTCGTCGTTGCGGCGGCCGAGCGCCGGCCGTGGCCCGAGCCGGCGGAGATCGCCGCCCTCGCGGCGGGCACGGGGGCTCGCTGATGGACCCCACCGCCGCCCCGTTCGACGCGACCCGGGTCGGGACCGAGATCACCCGCCGGGTCGGCGTCAGGACGTCGCGCGACGAGCCGCTCGCGCGTTTCACGACGATGCGGGTGGGCGGACCGGCCGACCTCTACGCCGCTGCCCACAGCGTCTTCGAGCTGCGGGCGCTCGTGAAGCTCGCCCGCGCGCGCGGCCTCCCCTACACGCTGCTGGGGCGGGGCAGCGACGTCGTCATCTCCGACGCCGGCGTCCGCGGCCTGCTGATCCACGTCCGGGCCGAGGGTCACGAGATCGTCGACGGTCGTCTCGTCGCCGAGGCCGGCCTGCCGATGGCCAGGGCGGCCACGATCACGGCCGAGGCCGGGCTGGCGGGGCTCGAGTTCGGGCTGGCGATTCCCGGCAACGTCGGGGGGGCCGTCTGGGCCAATGCCGGCGCCCACGGGTCGGACGTGGCGGCGGTCCTCGAGACGGCTCTCGTCCTGGGGGCGGACGGGCGCGAAGCACGCTTCGACGCGGCCGGCCTGGGCCTGGCGTATCGCGAGAGCCGGCTCAGGCACCCCGCCCCGGGCGTCCCGGCCGAGGTCGTGCTCGGCGCGACCTTCCGCCTCGTCCCGGAGGAGCCGGCCGCGATCCACGCCCGCCTCGACGAGATCCGGCGCTGGCGACGGGAGCACCAGCCCCTTGGGATCCCCAGCGCCGGGAGCCTCTTCCGGAACCCGGCGGGCGACCGTTCCGCCGGTGCCCTGATCGATGCCTGCGGGCTCAAGGGTCAGCGCCTTGGCGGCGCCGTGGTGGCGGACTGCCATGCCAACTGGATCCTCAACGACCGGGGCGGGACCGCCGCCGACATCCGGCGCCTGGGCGAGCGCGTGCGCGCTACCGTGGAGCGCGAGACCGGCGTGCGGCTCACCTTCGAGGTTGTCTTCATGGGCGACTGGGCCGGCTGGGTCGAGGAGGCGGCGTGACCGGCGACGAGCGATCCACGGGCGCGCCGCGCGCCGTCGCGGTGGTCTTCGGCGGGCCGTCGGCCGAGCACGACGTCTCGATCGTCTCGGGGTCGGCGATCGCCGCGGCCCTCGGCGCCCGCGGTCACCCCGTGAGCCAGCTCTACGTCGACCTGGGCGGGGGCTGGTGGATCCTGCCGCCCGACCATCGGCGCGGCGAGCGGCCACCGGCCGCGTACGACGATCCGGCCGGGCTGGGGGGGGCCGGCCCGTTCGGGGCCGGCGACGCAGCCGCCGGGATCGCCGGGGCCCGCCCCCAGCCGGTGATCTTCGTCGCCCTCCACGGGCCCTTCGGCGAGGACGGCACGGTGCAGGCGATCCTCGAGGGCGCCGGGCTCGCCTACACGGGTTCCGGCGTGGCGGCGTCGGCGATCGGGATGGACAAGCCGCTCTTCAAGCGGATCGCGCGAGGGGCCGGGCTCCCCGTGTTGCCCTCGTTCGACATCACGGCTGGGCAGTGGGCGGCGGACCGGGCCGGGACGCTGGCGGCCCTCGACAGCTTTGCGGCCGACGCGCCCGGCCGCCGGGTGATCGTCAAGCCAGCCTGCCTCGGCTCGTCGGTCGGGATGTCGATTGCCTGGACTGCCGCCGATCGCGCGCCGGCCATCGAGCTCGCCCTTCGCTACGATGCCAGGGTCCTCGTCGAGCCCTGTCTGCCGACGCCGCGCGAGCTGGAGGTGGCGGTGCTGGGCAACGCGCCGGGCGACCTCCGGGTCTGGGGCCCGGGCGAGGTGATCCCGAGCCGGGACTTCTACGACTACATCGACAAGTACGTGGCGGACGCCGCGCAGGTCATGGCCCGGGCTGACGTTGACGAGGCCACGGTGGCGGAATGCCGACGGATCGCGGGCGCGGCGTTCACGCTGATCGGCGCAGCGGGGTTCGCTCGCGTCGACTTTCTCCTCGACCGCGGGTCCGGCTCGCTCTACCTCAACGAGATCAACACGATTCCGGGCTTCACCCCGATCAGCCTCTACCCGAAGATGGCCGAGGCGGCGGGGATTCCCTTTGCCGACCTCTGCGCCCGGATCGTCGACCTTGCGCTCGAGACGAGGGCGGGCCGCCCGACGCGCCGGCTCACCCCGGCGGACCTCCCGCGATGAGCGACGACCTCCCGGTCCGTGGCGGCCGCGTCCGGCGCCGCGGCGGTCAGCGGCGGGCCACGGGCGGCTTCTCGCCGCGCCGCGCCCTCGCGGCCCTGGCCATGCTCGCCACGGCCGGCCTCATCTGGGGGGCCGTGGCGTCGCCCGTCTTCGGGGTGAAGGCCGTCGAGGTGGAGGGCGCGGTCCTGACCGGCGACGACGCGGTGCGCGCCGCTCTCGACCTGCCGACGCCGGCCCCCAACGTCTTCACCCTGGCCACGGACGTCCTGCGCGACCGGCTGCTCGAGTTGCCCGCGGTCGCCGCCGCGGAGGTGAGCGTCGGGCTGCCGGGCACCCTCCGGGTCAGGATCGTGGAGCGCGAGCCGGTGCTCGCCTGGCGCCGGGCCGGGACGCTCCTCCTCGCCGACCGGGACGGCCGGATCGTGGCCGATGCCGCGGCGGATGGCGCCGCCGCCGCGGCGGCCGAGGGCCTGCCGCTCGTCGCCGACCGGCGCACCTCGGGCGAGCCGCCGGTCGTCGGCGGGCGCCTGGACGCCCTTGACCTGGACGTCGCGACGCGCCTCCTTCCGCTCGTGCCCGCCGACCTGGGATCGGCGGCGTCGGCCCTGCTCATCGGCGTGGATGAGCGCGACGGCTGGACGGTCACCCCGACGGTCGAGGACCCGTGGGCCGCCGTGTTCGGCTTCTACGGCTCGGAGATCCGCAGTCCGGAGATCATCCCCGAGCAGGTCCGCCTTCTGCGGAGCCTCCTCGCGGGGCGGGAGGCGCGGCTCCTGCGGGTAGTCCTGGCGGGAAGCAGCGAGGGGACCTTCACGATGAAGCCCGAGCCGTAGCCGTGGCGAGATCGGCGCTGCGGTCGGCGCCCGGGTCGGGTAGCCTTCCTGAAACGCAGTCGAGGAGGGGAAACCGGCCCGTGATCCTGCCGCTGGCGGGCCTGCTCGTCGGAATCCTGCTGGGGCTCGTCCTCAACGTGAACGTCGGGTTCGAGCTCTCGCGCTACTCGGCCGTCGCGATCCTGGCGGCACTCGACTCCGTGCTAGGGGCCGTGCGCGCCGAACTGGATGGCGTGTACGACAACCGCATCTTCGTCAGCGGGTTCGTGGTCAACGCGGTCGTGGCCGTTCTGCTCACCTTCATTGGCGACCGCCTCGGCCTCGACCTCTACCTGGTGGCGCTGATCACCTTCGGGCTACGGATCTTCCAGAACGTGGCCCTCATCCGCCGGCACTACCTGTAGGCCGCGCCGGCCGCGACGACGAGACGACGAGAGAGGAACAGGACGAGTGGAACGCGAGACGTTCGTCGGGATCGACGTCGGGACGACGAAGGTCGTGGCCCTCATCGGCGAGGTGGGCCGCGACGGGGCCCTGACCATCATCGGGAAGGGGATCGTCCCCGCGTCCGGGCTGCGCAAGGGGATCGTGGTCAACATCGACCAGACGGTCCACTCGATCTCGGCCGCCATCGAGAAGGCCGAGCGCCACGCGGGCTACAAGATCGAGCGGGCCTTCGTCGGGGTCGGTGGGCAGCACGTGGATGGCCTCAACTCGCCCGGCCAGGTGGCGGTCGCGGGGCCCCGTCGCGAGGTGGCCCAGGAGGACGTCAACCGCTCCATCGAGGTTGCCCGGGCCGTCTCGATTCCGTCGACGCGCGAGGTGCTCCACGTCATCCCTCGCGGGTACACGGTCGACGGCCAGGAAGGCGTCATGAACCCGCTCGGCATGAGCGCCGTCCGCCTGGAGGTGGTCACCCACATCGTCACCGCCTCGGCCACGGCGGTCCAGAACCTGACGAAGTGCGTCACCGCGGCCGACGTGAAGATCGACGAGCTGGTGGCGGCGGGCCTCGCCTCCGCGGAAGCCGTCCTCTCGCCGACCGAGCGCGACCTCGGCGTGGCCGTGGCCGACATCGGCGCCGGGACGATCGACCTGACCCTCTTCATCGAGGGCTCACCGTTCCACACCGCGGTCCTCCCGGTCGGTGGCGCCAACGTGACGAACGACGTCGCGATCGGGCTCAAGACCAGCCTCCACGTCGCGGAGGCGCTAAAGGTGGATCACGGCACCTGCGACCTCGCCGGCGTCGACCCGGACGAGGTGATCAGCGTCACGGTTCTCGGCGACGAGGCCGGCCGCACGGTGGAGCGGCTCGAGGTCTGCCGGATCATCGAGGCCCGGATGCGCGAGACCTTCGAGATGCTCCGCACCGAGATCCTCGCCGCCGCCCCCGGGATGCTCCCGGCGGGGCTCGTCCTCACGGGCGGCGGAGCCCAGCTGGCGGGCGCCGCCGTCCTTGGGCGGAACGTCCTTGAGATGCCGGTGCGCGTCGCCGCGCCGAGCGACATCGGCGGCCTCGTGGACGGCCTTCTCGAACCGGGCTCGTCGACCGCGATCGGGCTCCTCCTGTGGGGCGCCCGCCACGTCGCGGCGTCGGAGATGACGACCTACGACTCGGCGCCCGGCGGCGGCCTCGCGACCCGCTTCCGCAACGCAATGCGGAGCATCTTCCCCTAGCGCCCCGGACGAAGGGGTTCCCCCGGGGCGCGACGGGGGTATACTCCGCGCCAGTCTCCGCTCCGGTGTGCCGTGCCCGCTCGCCGGATCGGTCCATCACCCAGGTTCAAGGCTCCAGGTACCAGACGATCCACTTTCCGGGCCCGGGAGCCCGGCCGGCCGCCCCGTCGGCCGCGCACAACCGGAGGACGAGCGATGCCGCTGCGATCGGATTCGGAGAACTTCGCGCTGATTCGCGTCGTCGGCGTCGGCGGTGGCGGCAGCAACGCCGTCAACCGGATGATCCGGGCCGAGATGATGGGCGTCGAGTTCATCGGCATCAACACCGATGCCCAGGCGCTCCTGCAGTCGGACGCGCCCCACAAGATCCG
>JAZDPM010000322.1:0-3717 GCA_043797725.1 Chloroflexota bacterium | reverse complement strand
CGGGCGTTTCTCGTCGGTCGAGGTCCCGGCCGGCCACCCGCTGCCGCTCGGCCTGGCCTGGGCCGCCGAGAGCGTGCTGGGTCGGCGTCCCCCGGTCGTGGGCGTGCCGTACGGGTCCGACATGCGTCTCCTGGTCCGGCACGGGGCGACGCCCACGGTGTTGTTCGGCCCGGGCGACGTCCGCCACGCCCACGCAGCCGACGAGCACGTCGCCCTCGACGAGGTCGTCAGCTGCGCCCGCGTCCTCGCCGCCTGGGTCGTGCGCGAGCTCGCGCCCGCCTGACGCGGCGTACCCGGGGGCCCCGGGTGCGTGCGATCCTTGGCGTACGCGTCTCACCCCCGCGGGAGGACCACCATGAAGATCCAGGATCTCGAGGGTGTCGGCCCCGTCTACGGCGCGAAGCTCCGGGCAGCGGGCGTCCAGACCACCGACGACCTGCTGGAGAAGGCAGGCCCTGCCGCCGGGCGGCGCGCCCTCGCCGCTGCCGCCGACATCAGCCCGGACCTGCTGCTGCGCTGGACGAATCACGCCGACCTGTACCGCATATCGGGCGTCGGCTCCGAGTACGCCGACCTGCTCGAGGCGAGCGGCGTCGACTCGTGCACCGAGCTCGCCCAGCGCAACCCGGCGAACCTGGCCACGACGATGGCCGAGGCGAACGCCGCCCGGGCGCTGGTCCGGCGACTGCCGACCGAGGAGCTCGTGGCGGGCTGGGTCGACCAGGCGAAGCAGCTGCCCAAGGTCGTCACGCACTGACCTCCGGCGCCAACTGACCTCCGGCGCCATGGGCTGAGCCCTCGGGGCTACTTGCGGCCGCGCTTCTTCTTGCGCTTCTTGCCGCCGCCCTTGCCGTCCGCGTCGTCGGCAGCGGCGGGGGGCGGCGGCGTGGCCGGGGCGGGCGCACCGGCTGGCGTGGGCGGTGGCGCGTCGCCCGCGTCCCCGGCGGAGTCCAGCCCCCACATCGCGTCGAGCCTGTCCTGCAGGCGGACCAGCCCGATGGGATCCAGGCGGTAGTAGCGCCGCGTTCCCTGGGGCCGCTCCTGGACGAGGCCGGCTGCCTTGAGCACGCCAAGGTGCTGGGAGACGGCCGGGCGGCTTACGGGCAGGTCCGCCGCGAGGTCGCCGACGGTCCGCTCGCCGTCGCGGAGGCCCTCAACGATAGCCCGCCGCGTGGCGTCGCCGAGCGCTTCGAAGGGGTCGATCGCCGGTCGGTAAGCGTTCACGAACCGTAATCTGCGGCTCGGTGGCTGTCGTGTCAAGCCCCCCGGGCCGTTCGGCCCCCGCACGCGGGCCGTTGAACCCCAGCGCGGACCGCCCGCGCCTCGCCTCCGGGGGCCGTTCGGCCCCCTCCGCGCGGGCGTTGCGCCCCGTCACAGGCGATTGGCCCGGACCCTATCCTGCGCAGGTGGCCCGTGATCTCGTCCACGGCAGACACCGCGTCCCGCTCGCTCCAGGCAGGACGCTGTTCGACGCGGCCGACGAGCTCGCGATGGTGGTTCCCGCCTCGTGCCGGCGCTCCGGGCGCTGCCACGAATGCGTCGTGGAGATCCTCCGCGGCGAGGATGCGCTCTCGCCGCCCGACCCCCAGGAAGCGTTCCTCCGCCCGGGCTATCGCCTCGCCTGCCGCGCCACGGTCGAGCGGGAGCCGGCCGCGTCAGACCTCGAGTTCATCGTCCTGCGCCGCCGCCTGAAGATCCTCATGCCGCCCGACGGCCCGCCGCTGGCGCTCGACCCGGCGATCAGCGTCGAGGCCGGGCGCATCCGCTGGAACGGCGAGGACGTCGGCGCCGCCCGGGATCGCCTGCTCGGGATCGCGCTCGACGTCGGGACGACGACGGTGGTCCTGCAGGTCCTGGACCTGCGGTCGGGTGAGCCGGTCGCCGTCGGCGCCTTCGAGAACCCCCAGCGCTTCGGCGGGAGCGACGTCATCGGCCGGATCTCGTACGAGGCGGACCGCCCGGGCGAGCTGCGGCGGGCGCTCCGGCGGGCACTCAACCACGAGCTCGCGCGGGTCTACGCCGAGCACGGGATCGAGCGCCACGACGTCCTGGAGGTCGTCGTTGTCGGCAACGCGACGATGCGCGACCTCTTCTTCGGGCTGGACGTGGCGCCCATCGGGCGCTCCCCGTTCCGCAGCGTCACGGAGGTCGCCTGGCGCGCGGGCGAGGCGGGCAGCAGCGACGTGACGCGACTGGCCCACGAGCTGGGCATCCTGGTCCACCCGCGGGCCCGGATCTGGGGCGCTCCGCTCATCGCCTGCCACGTGGGCGCCGATGCCGCCGCCGACCTCCTGCCGACCGGGATGCTGGAGGCGGCCGATCCCGCGACGTCGAGCGGGCCGGCGATGCTCGTCGACGTGGGCACGAACACCGAGGTCGTGATCACCGACGGGCGGCATGTCCTGGCGGCCTCGTGCCCGGCCGGTCCGGCCTTCGAGGGGGGCCTTGTCCGCTACGGCATGCCCGGCTCGGAGGGGGCCATCGAGGCGGCCCGCCACGACGGGGACGGCTGGGTGGTCCGCACGATCGGCGACGTGGAGCCCGAGGGAATCTGCGGCTCGGGGCTCATCGACATCCTGGCGGAGCTCCGGCGCACCGGCGCCATGACGCCGACGGCCGGCTTCAGCGACGGCACGGCCGAGATCGCGCTCGTCCCGGAACGCGGGATCACCTTCTCGCGCGCCGACGCGGCCCAGCTGGCCCAGGCGAAGGCGGCCAACGCGGTGGGGATGCGCGTGCTGCTGCGAGCCCTGGGCCTGGCTCCCGCCGATCTCGCGGCGCTGCACCTCGCAGGCGGCTTCGCGTCGCACCTGGACGTCCGGAACGCCCAGGCGATCGGGTTCCTGCCCCCCGTCCCGGCCGACCGTGTCGTCCAGCACGGCAACGCGTCCGTCCGCGGCGCCGCGACCCTCCTCCTCTCGCGGCGGGCCCGCACCCGCCTCGACGCGTTCGTCGGCCGGATCGAGCACGTGGAGCTCGAGGCCGAGCCCGACTTCTTCGACCTGTTCGTCGACGGCCTCCGGTTCGACCCGCTGTCGTCCGTCATGGAGGTATCGCCTGCATGACTGCCGCCACCGAGCCCCGCCCGACGCCTTCACGGTTGCCGAGCCCCGCCGCACGATGAAGACCCAGCCCCGTACGCGGGAGGAGAGCGGTTCCCTGGAACGCCCGGGAGAGGCGGTGGTGGGGATAGGCACGAGGCGCGCCCAGCCAAGACCCGTCGCTGCGGTCATGGTCGTCGGCGGTGGGATCGGGGGAATGCGCGCAGCGCTTGACCTGGCCGATGCGGGACTGAAGGTCTTCCTGGTTGAGCAGACGCCCTGCCTGGGCGGGCGCGTGGCGCAACTCGGCTACATGTTTCCACAACATGATTGCGTGCTCTGCCGGGGCACGCCGGATCACGGCTACGGTTGCACCCGCCCGTCCATCTCGCCGGCCTACATTCAGCACAACCAGCATCCCAACATCGAGATCCTGACGAATACGCGCGTCGTTGACGTGGCGGGCCAGGCCGGCGACTTCACGGTGTCGCTGCGCCAGGAGCCGCGCTACGTGGATGTCGGCCGGTGCATCAACTGCGGGCGTTGCGCCGAGGCCTGCCCGGTCGAACGGCCCGACGACTATCAGCAGGGAATGACGACGCGCAAGGCCGCCTACAAGGTCGCGACGCGCGCGGCCCCGGATGCATACGTCATCGACCGGGGTCCCTATTGCGAT
>JAZDPM010000317.1:0-6738 GCA_043797725.1 Chloroflexota bacterium | reverse complement strand
TCCAGGACGGGCGCCAGGTTCGTGGTGATGCCCAGCTCCGCCAGCGCTTCGCCGATGCGACGGGCGGTCGCCCGAACGGCGGCGGCCGGTTCCTTCCCAAGGTCGCGAGCCGGGGGCGATCCCTCGATGATCCCCGCGCTGGCGAGGCGCCCGATGCGGCCGGGTTCCTCGTCGATGGCGACCACGAGGGGCAGCGGCGCCTCTGCCCCCAGCCCGGCGACGAGCGCCGCAACCTGCGGGCCGCTCTCCACGTTCGAGCCCAGGAGGACGATGCCGCCGACGCCGGAGCGCACAAGCGCAAGGGAGGCAGCGGTCGGCTCCGTCCCGGCGATGCCGGCGAGGATGAGCTGGGCGACGCGGACGTCGAGGGGCGGCAGGACGCAGCCGGCGGCGTCGGGCGTGGGGTCGGGGGGCGGGGGCGTCGGGGTCGGCTCCGACGCGCCGGGCGTCGGTGCGCCGGTCGGCGAGGGTGTCAAGGTCGGCCCTGCGGCGAGGGGCGTGGACGCACCGCCGGGCACGCTCGTCGCGCCGGGCGTCGGGGCGAGGCCGCCGCACGCCGCGACCGCGAGGGCGAGGGCGATCAGAGCAGCGGCTGTCGCGGGGCTCGGGGTCCGGTGGGGCACGACGAGCAGGATAGCGAAGGGGCGCTGCGGGGGACTCGAAGGGCGGTCCCGGTAGAATTGGCCGGTGACGACCTTCTACACCCTCGATCGGGCCAACGAGCGTCTTCGCGACGTGCGTCCGATCCTCGAGGATCTCCGGGCGCGGCGCCGCGAGCTCGTCGGCCTCCGGGACCGGCTGCACGCCGCGGGCCTTGCCGAGGTGCCCGGCGGGGCGAGCGGGTCGCTCGTCGACGACGCGCTGACCGACGCGGCCGGTGCCGGCGGACCCGGGTCGGGCCGCGTCATCGCCGCCCGGATCCAGGCCGTGATCGACCAGATGCAGGCCGCCGTCGAGCGGCTCGACGCCTGGGACGTGACCCTCCGCGACATCGAGACCGGCCTCGTCGACTTCCCCGCGCTCGTCAGCGGGCGCCAGGTCTGGCTCTGCTGGCGCCTGGGCGAGGGCGACGTCGCCTGGTGGCACGAGCTCACGGCAGGCGTCGCCGGCCGGCGGTCGCTGGCAGACCTGGTGTGACGGCACGCACCTTGCGCCTGGCCGGCGGCGCGGTCAAGCCCGGCGGCGCGCCACAGCCCGCCGGCGCCGTCGAGCCCGGCAGCGTGGCCCCGACCCTGTCTCGAAGATCGCCCGCGTGACGCTCGCCGGCCGGCCGCAGATCCCGACCATCGACGTCCGCGAGGCGGCCGGTGCGGCAGCCACCGCCGGTGATGCACCCGGTGCGGGCCGGCCCGATGGGCCGCTTCTCGTCGACGTCCGGGAGCGCAGGGAGTTCGTCCAATTGCGCGCGCCCGGCGCGGTCCTCTTCCCGACCTCGTCGTTCCTCCTTCGCGTCGAGGAACTGCCGCGAGACCGCCCGCTTCACGTGATCTGCAACAGCGGGAGCCGGTCCGCCGCCGTCACGGCATGGCTCCTGCGCAACGGCTGGAGCGACGTCCGCGACGTGGCCGGCGGCATGACCGCCTGGGTGCGCGCCGGCCTGGCGGTTCGGAGAGGGCCGCTCGCGCCGGGCGAGGGCGACCCGGCCTGACCCGAGACCTCGGCGCGCGCCGAGGGCGGAGCGACTCGGCGCGGCGACTCGACGGGCGGCGGGCCGCTGGCACCGCGGCCCGCGACGCCGGCGCCGGCGTCGGTGGTGCGAGACGTCGGTGGAGCGAGATGTCCGTGGTGCGAGATTGACGCGGGCTCGGCGCGCGCCTACGCTCGCGGTGGTTCGCATCCGGGCGCCGGGGGCGCCGGAGCCGGACCCCATGGCGGAGCCTGCCCGTGCGCCTGAAGCACCGAATCCTGGCGCTCCTCGGCGGTCGGCGGGTGCCGGCCGGTCCGGCGACCACCCGGCCGCGATCCTCCCCTCCCCTCCCGGCCGTGGTGAGTGGCCGCCCGGCACTGCCTCCCGGCACCGTGGCGCCGAGCGGTCCGGGCGCCGCCACGGGCGACGGCGCGGATCCGTGCGGGCCGTCCCGGGCCGCCGTCGACGACGCCTGTTCGCTCGCCGACCGGATGCAGGCCCTCGCGCTCGCGGGCCAGGAGCGCCTGCGCGAGGCGCGGCGCGCCTACGACCAGCACGTGGAGCGGCGCGAGAACGCCGCCGCCGCGGCCGACCCGCGAACCGTCCGCGTTGCCAAGGACGAGGCGCAGGCCGCGTTCCGGACGGCGCGCCTTGGAGCCCGGGAGCAGGGCGCGCTCGAGTCGGCCGCCCGCGAATGGCTCCGCGAGATCGACCGGATCAACGCCAGGACGCGGGAGGCCATTCGTCTTCTCGCCCGGGAGGAAGGGGCGCAGGCCGAGCTCCTCCAGGCCGTCGAACGGCTGGGCCTGGAGGCAGATGGCGCGCGCATCGCGGCCGAGAGTGCGGGGGAGGCGTGTCGCAACGCCAGGATCGCGCTCGCCGCCTGCGAGGAGTCAGAGCGTCTCGGCCGCGGGAGGCCGGCCGGCCCGGAGCTCCTGGTCCCGGCGTCGGTGGTCGCCCGGGCAACCCTGACTCCGAAGCCCGACCCCGTGCCCCGCAGAGCGGACACTGAGCCCGACCCCGACGCCTCGCCCCACACCGCCGCGGCCGAGCCCGTTGGAGACCGGCATCGCGAGGCCGAGCCCGCCGTGCTCCCCCTCCTGGCCGGGAACGGCGACGTCATGCGCCGGATCGCGGCGACCCTCGCCGACGGCGACGCCGATGCGGAGCGGGCCTGGCAGGCCCGGCTGGTGGCCCTCGTCGAGGCGATCCGCGCGCGGGCGATCGACGGCGCGGCCCTGACCTTCCCCGATCATGGCTTCTGGGCTCCCTACACGCAGGTCCAGGGCCGCGAGATCGCCGCCGCCCTCGCCGCGCTTGGCTACCGCTACGACGGGGGGGACGGCTTCGCCGACGGGCGCGTCCCGGGCCAGCGGGAGCTCTCCCTCGCCATCGGATACGTGGGCCTGGACCCGATGAGGATTCGGATCTGGCCCTCGGAGGCAGAGCTGCCCCACCTCTACGCGGGCGTCGAGGTCGATGCCGGACGCTTCGTCGCCGAGGCGGCAGGCGAACTGACGCTGGGCGACATGATCGACCTCCTGGGGCGCCGCGCCGAGGACCTCGGCGACCTCTGGAACGCCTGGGGTCGCGTCCGCCCCCTCCTCCTCAGCCCGGCCTGACCCGCCGGCTCATCTTCGCCGCCTTCAGGCCCCGCCGCCCTCGTGCGGCCCCTCGCCGGGATCGTCATCGATCACGATGACCCGGAAGGCCTCGGCCGCGACGGCGCCGATCGGCTCGCCCTCCTCGGCGGCCCAGGCCCGGATCCGCGCCGCCAGCCCGTCCGGGTCGGCAACCTGGCTGGCGTGGCAGCGCAGCGCGTCGACCTTGCGACCGATGGTCGCGGCGACGTCCACCCAGGCGGTCGGCACGTTCGGCCAGAAGAGGTAGAGCCGGCGCACCGCGTGGGCGGCGAGCCCGGCCCGGGCCAGCGCCGGGAAGGCCATCGGGTTGCGGGCCGCCGGGAAGACCGCGTCGACCGCGGCGATCCCCGCGGCGCGGTGGTCGGCGTGGTTGACGCCGGCACCCGCGTAGAAGAGGACCTCCGGGTCGTGGGTGAGGACGGCGTCCGGCCGGAAGCCCCGGCTCTCCCGCACCAAGAGCTCGCGCTGCGGCAGCTCGTGGGCCAGCGCCCCGTCGGGCTGGTGGAGGAAGACGACCTCGTCGTAGCCCACGATGCGGGCGGCCCGGCGCTGCTCCTCTTCGCGGGTCGCGGCGAGGGCGAGGGGGTCAGCGGCGGGGTCCTCGCCGCCCTGGTCGCCGGAGGTGCAGCAGATGAGGCGGCCGATCGAGCCGGCGTCGATCCAGGCGGCGGCGGTGGCCGCCGGGCCGTACTCGGCGTCGTCGGGGTGTGCAGCAATCACCAGGAAGCGCGCCGGCCGCCAGGCATGGGCCACCGGGCGTTCGCCCGCCGGAGGCGGCGTCGGCGTCACGGCGTGCCGGCCCCGTCCGCGAACACGGTGCATTCCACCGGCGGTGTCCCTCCTCACGCCCGCCGCATTTCCGGGACGTCGGCAACCGTCCAGCCGCGCTGATCCGAGAGGCGGTGGACCGCGCCGGTCTCGTCGGGGAGGGCGAAATCAGGGGCCGGATCGCCGACCTCGGGCATCGTCGACATGCGCGGAGGCTACCGCAGCGCCGCGATCCCCGCGAGGACGGCGAGGCCCCCCGCCAGCACCGCCCCGTCGAGCGGCAGCCAGCGGACGATCCGGTAGCGCGTCCGGCCCCCCGCCGCGAAGCCACGCGCATCCATGGCCAGGGCCATCCGGTCGGCATGGCGGAGCGCCAGCACCAGGAGGGCGAGGAGGAGGCGGGGGCTCCAGCCGCGGCCCAGGCCGCGCACGCGACGTGCCTGGACCAGCGTGGCGAGGTCGAGGGAGAGGCGCGGGACCGCCTGGTACGCGGCGAGCGCCCCGTAGGCGAACCGGTCCGGAAGGCGCGCCTGCTGGACGAGGGCGTCGGCGAGCGTCGTCGCGTCGGTCGTCTGGGCGAAGGCGATGCCGATCCCGGCGATCGCGAGGATGCGCAGACCGAGGACGGCCCCGATGACGAGCGCGGGCTCGGTGATCCGCAGCGGCCCGAGCTGGAGCAGCTCACGAGCCGCCGGGTCGCGGTTCGCGGCGCCCAGGAGGGTGTTCAGGACGACGATGCCGGCGGCGGCGGCGGCGAACGGGAGCCACGCTCGCAGGAAGCGTCGCACGGGGACCCGGCCGAGGCCGATCGCCCCCGCGATCGCGGCCCCGAGAATCACCAGGGTCTGCCGCGAATCGGTCGTCGCGACCAGCGCCGCGAGCCAGGCGAAGCCGACGGCGAGCTTCGTGAGCGGACTTGCCCGACCCAACGGGCTGGCCAGCTGCCGGACCCCGAGTTCGGGGAGGAGGATCATGCCCCGCCCCCCGCCCCGGCGCCGTCCAGCAGGCGGCCCCCCGCCATGACCGCCGACCGCCCACCGAGGTCGGCGACCAGCCGTTCGTCGTGGGTGATCGCGACCAGCCCGGCGCCGTCGTCAAGTCGCTCCTCGAGGATCGCCAGCAGGTCCCGGTAGGTCGCCCGATCCTGGCCGAACGTCGGCTCGTCGAGGACGAGCAGGCGCGGGCGCCGGGCGAGGATCCCGGCCAGCGAGAGCCGCCGCTGCTCCCCGCCGGAGAGCGCATAGGGGCTGCGAGACCCGAAGCGCCCCAGGGGGAGCGCGAGCGCATCCATCAGCTCCGGCAGCCGCGCCAGCTCGGCGCCGCGCAGCCCGAGGCCGGCCTCCTCGGCCACCGTCGTGGCCAGGAACTGCTGCTCGGGGTCCTGGAACAGGTACGCGGCCCGCCGCGCGAGCTCGTCCGATCGGAGCCGGTGCGGGGCGTCGCCGATGAGCCGGACCGTGCCGGCATCCGGGCGGAGAAGCCCCACGAGAAGCCGCCCGAGCGTCGACTTCCCGCTTCCGTTGGGGCCGACGACCGCGAGCCGATCGCCCGCCGCAACCGAGACGTCCACGTCCCGGACCACGGGCGGACCGCCCCGGTAGCCAAACCCGAGGCCGTGGGCCGCCACCAGCAGCTCCCCGGGCACCACCTGCCGCCGCGACGCGCGGGGAGCGAGGCCGAGAAGCGTGGCGACCTCCTCCGGCAGCCAGACCCCCGCCTCGAGGAGCTCGGGTCCACGGCGCTCGACGACGTCGGCGGGCAGGCCGAGGTCCACCGGGCGACCGTCCCGCCCGAGAACGAGCACGCGGTCCGCCAGGCGCCAGGCCAGCTCCACGCGGTGCTCGACGAGGACGATCGTCGTCCCGGCGTCGCGGAGCGCCGCCAAGCGCCCCACGAAGGCGCGCGCCCCATCCGGGTCGAGGTTCGCCGTCGGCTCGTCCAGGACGAGCAGGTGCGAGCGCGGGGCGAGCGCCCCGGCCAGCGCCAGGCGCTGCTGCTGGCCGCCGGACAGGGTCGTCGTGCGCATCCGGCCAAGCCCGCCGAGGCCGGCCTCGACGAGGACCTCCGGCACGCGGGCCTGCATCTCCCCGCGGGGCCAGCCGCGGTTCTCGAGCCCGAAGGCGACGTCGTCCTCGACGCGCTCCATGACGAGCTGGGCGCCGGGATCCTGGAAGACGACACCCACCGGGCCGCCGACGCCGAGCGTGCCATCCAGGCGGCCTGGGATCTCCTGGCCGAGGAGCCCCGCCAGGGCGAGCACGAAGGTGCTCTTGCCGGATCCGGACGGGCCCAGGACGAGGAGGCACTCCCCCGGGGCGATCTCCAGGTCGAGATCCCGCAGGGCCGGCTCGGCGGCGTCGGCGTAGGTGAACCCGAGGCCGCGGACGACGACGGCGCCGGGCGCAACCTCTCCCGATGGCGACGAGATCGCGGCGGGCGGGATGGCGCGACCCCTCGTCAGCCCGGAAAGCCGCGGAGGACGCCCGCCTCGCGGAGCCCGCGCACGATCGCGACCGTCACGATCGGCATGAGGACTGCGGCCGAGACGACCATCCAGAGGAGCGTGAGCGCCAGCAGCTCGGGCGCCACCCCCCCGTAGTAGACGACGGTGTCGTGAGCGAAGGCGAGAGCGGCCGAGGCCGCCCCGGCGAGGGCGACGACCGGGACGTCGAAGCGCCGGTAGCGGAACAGGGCGAAGGC
>JAZDPM010000309.1:0-10037 GCA_043797725.1 Chloroflexota bacterium | reverse complement strand
GAGGCGGGCGCCTCGGAGGCGGAGCCCTCCCGGGGCCGCAGCCAGCTCGCCCGGTGGGCCTTCGACCCCCGGTCGGCGTCCTCCCAGTAGTCGCAGCTGCGGTGGTCGAACGACGCGTCGGCGCACGGCGGCAGGAGCGCGAAGGAGGTCGCGTCGGTCACGTCGACGATGCGGGTCCGGTCCATGGGCACAGGGTAGCGCGGGGCGGCCGACACGGGCGGCGCGAGGCGGGCGGCTGCGGGTCAGCCCCCGCCGGTGAGCCGGCGCCAGAGCTCCTCGAGGAACTGGATCGACGTCATCGACTCGAAGACCTGGCCGACGTGCAGGGCCCACTCCTGGACGAGCTTGAGCACCGTGAGCACAGCCAGGATGGCGGCCACCCGGCCCGGCGTCCAGGTCATCGGCCGAGGCAGGTGATGGATCGCCGCGACGAGGATGAACCAGAATTCGAAGACGTTCGGGAAGAGCAGCAGGACCGCGCGCTCGCCGGTCATCACGAAGAGGAGCAAGCCGGCGAGGCGGTAGAGGTAGAGCCCGACGGCGACGCGCCGCTCTGCACCCTCCCAGCGCAGGGCGACGATGAGGAACAGGGCCAGGTAGACCTGGTCGAGCGCCTTGTCCAGGAGCTGGTAGTCGCCGAGCCCGCCGAGGTCCACGAGGTCGCGGAGCAGGAGGTCGGCCAGGTCGCCGCCGATCGCCAGCAGCCCGCCCGCGAGCGGCCAGCGCAGTACCGGCAGCGACGTCGCGATGCGGAACGCGGCGAAGAGCACGATCTCGAGGGTCATCGCACCGTCCGATCGCCGGGGCGCCGCCTGGACCGACCCGGGCGCCCAGCGTACTCCGCCAGCGTAACCTCGCGATGTGGCCGCGCGACGCGCGACGTGGCCGCACGACGCGCCGGTGCCGCGTTCATCATCGCCGCATGACCCGCGCCTCCCCGGTCCGCGCCGCCCTCCTGCGGGGGATCACCCGCAACGTGGTGATGCTGGGGCTGGTCAGCCTGCTGACGGACGTCTCCTCCGAGCTCCTCATCTACGTCGTGCCGCTCTTCCTGGCGAACGTGCTCGCGGCGACGCCGACGGTCATCGGGATCGTCGAGGGTGTCGCGGAGAGCGTGGCTGCGTTCGTCAAGCTCGCCTCCGGCGCGCTGTCCGACCGGATCGGGCGCCGGACGGTGCTCGTCGGGACCGGGTACGGCGCGTCCGTGGTGGCGAAGGCTCTCTACATCGTCGCCACGGCCTGGCCGCTGGTCCTCGTCGCCCGGGTCGGCGACCGGATCGGCAAGGGGATCCGGACCGCTCCGCGCGACGCGCTCATCGCCGATTCGACGCCGCCGGAGGCCCGCGGCCGCGCCTTTGGCCTGCACCGGGCGATGGACACAACCGGGGCGGTGATCGGCGTGGCCCTCGCAGCGCTCATCGTGGGGATCGCACAGGGCGACGCCGCCATGCTCGACGGCGAGACGTTCCGCCTGCTGGCGCTCGCCGCGCTGGTCCCGGGCGTCCTGGCGGTGGTCGTGATCACCTTCGGCGTCCGCGACGTCCCGCAGTCGGCACCGCCGCCGCCGACCCCGGTCCCGCCGGCCTCTGCCCTGGCAACGATGGATCCCGGCTCCGCGGCCAGCGTCACCACGGCCCGCGCATGGCGCCGCTTCCCCGCCGCCTTCTGGGTCTTCGTGGTCGCGTCGGGTCTCTTCACCCTGGGCAACTCGTCGGACGCCTTCATCGCCCTGCGCTCTCAGGCGCTCGGCGTCTCCGTGCGCGACCTCCTGCTGATCGTCATCGCCTTCAACGTCGTCGACGCCGTCGTTGCCTGGCCGGTCGGGGCACTCTCCGACCGGATCGGGCGGCGCCGCCTCATCGCCGTGGCCTGGGGGCTGTACGCCGTGACGTACACCGGGTTCGCCCTCGCTGGCTCGAGCGTCGCCGTCCTGCCGTTGTGGCTCCTCTACGGCGCCTACTACGGGGTCAACGAGGCGGTGGGCCGGGCGCTCGTGGCGGACCTGGCGCGCCCGGAGCTGCGGGCCACGGCCTACGGGATCGTCAATGCGGTAACGGGGCTGGCGATCCTGCCGGCCTCGATCGTCGCCGGGCTCCTGTGGGAGGGCGTCGGCCAGGCCGCGCCCTTCTGGTTCGGCGCGGCGTGCGCGGCCGGCGGCCTCGTCCTCCTCGCCTTCGTCCGTCCCCCGCGGCGCTGACGTCGGGGGGACGGCCCGGGTGGCAGCTCGGTCTCGCCGGCGTGATCGAGCCGACTATCCCCGGAGCGGGCGAAGGCCGGCGCAGGTCAGCGGCTCCGTGCCGTTCAGGAGCGCGGTGAACCGGTTGAAGGCAGCGAAGAGGTCGACAGGACCGCCCGCGAAGTGATGGTCCCGGCCGGGATCCGCCGGGTCGACGCAGTGCGTGTGGTACGTGCCATCGTGCCAATGGAAGCCGCAACGCCCCGGGCCCGGCCGCAAGAGCAGGTCGTACGCGTACTTGGTCAGAGCCCAGAGTCCGCCCTCGAGGATCCAGGTCTCGACGAAAGAGAGATGGGCGGTCGTGGGAGCGCCCCACCCTGGGTGGGTGATCGTGATGACGATCGTCTGCGGGCTGCCAGTCTGCCGCGCGACATCGACGTGACCCAGACGCCGGAACGCGCCTTCGCCGGTCGCGATCCGCTGCTCGAGATGTTGCTGGCGCAGTTGGGTCACGCGTGCGCGCGGGCGGAGAGATGCTCGGCGGAGATGTCCCGCCAGATCTGGTCGCTCTCCGCCGTCGGCAGCTCGCGGCGGGTCACTACGCCGGTCTCGCCCAGCAGTTCCATGAGCGAGCTGAGCGGGATCCGGTAGACACGCTCCGAGAGCTGGTAGGCGAACAGCCTTTCCGCGTGGATCCAGTCGCGAACCGTGGATACGTGGACCTGCAACAGGGCCGAGATCTCGGCAGGCGTGTAGAACGCCTTCTTCTCGAACTCCGTCCGGCTCATGACCTGCTCCGTCTTCATGGACCCATCATAGCGGATAGCGCGGATAGATCAAGTAATCGCGGGCTGAAGACGGAACGAGCCGCTCGCGATGACAAGTGACATCACACGCTCGGCTTCGGGACGGAGGGCACTGGCGGGCGTCGACGCACGACGGCGAGGATGCCCCATGATCGCGACCACGTCCTCATCTTCCGAGCCCGCCACTTCCGACTCCGCGTCCCCCGAGCCGCCGGGCCTAGCGGCGCCACCCGACCTTTCGCCGGGCCTCCGGGCGATTTCCGACGCCAGCCGCATTGCCTTCAAGTACGGCAACCGGTACGCCATGGTCCCCTTCCACCGCGCCGGCCTCGCCGCCTGGCTCGGCAGCCCCCTGACGGGCTGGCAGTGCCTCCTCACGACGACCGGGCGCCGCTCCGGCCTCGCGCGCCACGCCCCGCTCGGGTATCTCGTCGCCGACGGCGCCGCCTGGGTGCTGGCCGGCTACGGCCCCTCGACGCTCTGGTACCGGAACCTCCTCGACGACCCGCGGGTGACGCTCCTGCTCCCCGGCCGACCACCGCTCGCCGGCCTCGCGTCGGAGGTGCGCGACCCCAGCGGCCGCGCCGCGATCATTCCCGCCCTGGCCCGCTCCATGGCGCTGCCCGGGGCGTTGATCGGCTGCTTCCCGCCGACGGCCACCGACGAGCGGATCCTCGAGTGCGTGTCGTTCGTGCCCCTCGTGCGGATCGTCCCGGCGGATGGCTCGGCGCTTGCGGCGGGCCCGGACGACCCGGGCGGCCTGGGCTGGACCTGGCGCCAGGCGCTGGCGATCGGCGTGACCCTCCTCGGCGTCCGCGCCTTCCGGCGGGCGCTGCGCCGCTGAGCGGCCCGCCGGTCGATTCCCGACGGCCCGCCGCAATCCGACGTCAGACCGTCAGCACGCCCAGCAGGCGCAGCCCCTCGACGGCGAGGCGGGCGGCGAAGACGAGCAGCAGCCCGCCCAGGGTCGCCATCACGGCGCGGTAGGCGCGTCCGCGGAGCCGTCCTCCCGAACGCCCGGCCGCGATGGCGATGAGCATCTTCGCCCCGACCAGGCAGGCGTAGAAGCCGGCCAGGAAGGCGGCCGCGGCCGGTGCCCCGTCGGGCCGGCCGGCATCGACGCCCCGGACCCGGATCGTCTCGAGGCCGAGATACGCCACGAAGGCCGCCCCGGCGAGCGAGATCGCGCCGAGCAGGCCGCCCGCCGTCCCCGCGGCCGTCGCCACGAGCAGCGTCGCCAGCGCGACGATCGGGACGTCGGTGAGCAGCGGTGCTGCGGCGACCTTGAGCCCCTCGCGGGTCCCGAAGCGGAGGGCCTGCCCCAGCGCGAGCGCCAGGAGCGGTCCCGGGGCGACGCCCGCGGCAAGGCCGAGGACGATCCCCGACGCCAGGTACTCCAGCACCGTGCCGCCCGCGCCCCGCCGCGGTCAGGCGTCGACGAGGTCGGCAACCGCCCCGCTGTGAACCAGGCGGATCGCCGCCGCGATGTCGGCGCCCATCTCGCGGTCGGCGTCGAGTGGCGCGATCGCCGCCCGGATCCGCCGGTGCGCTTCGGCCACGCCGACCCCGGGTGCCGGCGCCGCGCCCACGGGCGCGCCGAGGGCCTCCGCGACCGCCGCTCGCCGCAGGTCCAGCGCCTGCGCCCCGACCAGGAGCTCCAGGGCCAGGATCCGCTCGACGTTGTCGAGGACGTCGCGAGCGTGGCGCGCCGCCGTGGCGCCCATCGAGACGTGGTCCTCCTGGTTCGCCGAGGTCGGGATGGAGTCGGCGGATGCCGGGTGGACCAGCACCTTGTTCTCCGAAGCGAGAGCGGCGGCGGTGTACTGGAGCATCATCATCCCGGAGTTGAGGCCGCTCGCCTGGGCCAGGAACGGCGGCAGCCCCCCGTTGAGGCGAGCGTCGAGGAGCAGCGCGATCCGGCGCTCGCTGATCGCCCCGAGCTCGGCCACGGCCAGCTTTGCGAAGTCGAGCGCGAGCGCGATCGGCTCCCCGTGGAAGTTGCCGCCCGAGATGACCAGCCCACCGCCCGTAGCCGCCACGTCGGCGTCGGCCACGCCGCCCTCCGGGAAGACGAGCGGGTTGTCGGTCGCCGCGTTCATCTCCACGTCCAGCACGCGCCGAAGGTAGTCGAGCGCATCGCGGACGGCGCCGTGCACCTGGGGCACGCAGCGAATGGAATACGGGTCCTGGACCTTGTGGGTCGAGGCGTGGTGGTGAGCCATCAACCCGGAATCGCGCAGGAGGTGGCGCAGCTCCGCGGCGACCGCGACCTGGCCCGGGTGCGGCCGCGCCAGCTGGTAGGCGGCCGCGTAGGCGACGTCCGTCCCGAGGAGCGCCTCGACCGACTGCGCAGCCGCGACCGAGGCCGTCCGCGCGAGCCGGTCCGCGTCGGCAAGCAGGAGCGCACCGATCCCGCTCATCAGCTGGGTGCCGTTGAGGAGCGCGAGGCCCTCCTTCGCCTCGAGGACGAGCGGGTCCAGCCCCGCCTCCCGGAGCGCGAGGAGGGCCGGCAGGACGTGGCCGCCCTGCTCCACCTCGCCCCGCCCGATGAGCGGGAGCGCGAGGTGCGCGAGCGGAGCCAGGTCGCCCGACGCGCCCACGCTCCCCTGGGCGGGCACGACCGGATGGATCCCGAGCTCGAGGAACCGGAGCAGGCGCTCCACGACCGCCGGCCGGCAGCCCGAGTGACCGAGGGCCAGGGTGTTCGCGCGCAGGAGGAGCATGGCCCGCACCACGTCCCGCGGGAGCGCCGGCCCGACGCCGACCGCGTGGCTTACGAGGAGGTTCTCCTGGAGCCGTCGGGCGTCGGCCGGCGGGATGAACGTCGTCGCCAGGTCGCCGAACCCGGTCGTGATCCCGTAGACGACCTCGCCGGCAGCGACGAGCCGCTCGACGACAGCGCGCGCCTCCTCCATCCGGACGCGGGCGTCGCCGTCGAGGACGACACCGGCCCCGCCGCGGGCCACCGCCTCGACGTCCGCGATCGTCAGGTCGGCGCCCGTCAGGACGATGCCGCCGGCCGCGCCACCGGGCGCCGGTCGACCAGCCTCCAGGTGGGGGCCGCTCGGATGGTCGACGGGACGCGCGGCGGGCTCGCTCACGTCGGCGAGCATAGCCCGGCCGGCGACCGCCGACCGGACGTTCGGCCGGCCGACCGCACACGCCGGCTCGCGTATCCTCGCGTCGATGCTTGCCTTCATCGACCGGATCGTCATCCCCCTCCTCGAGTCCCTCTACGGCGCCGTCGGCTATCTCGGCGTGATGCTAGCCATGGCGATCGAGTCGGCGATGATTCCCCTCCCTTCCGAGCTGATCCTGCCGTTCGCCGGGTTCCTCGTCTCGGACGCCTCGCAGCTCGAGCCCATCACCGGCCAGCCGTGGAGCTTCTGGCTCGTCGTGATCGTGGGAACGATCGGCAACACGCTGGGCTCGCTCGTGGCCTACGCCATCGGGGCCTACGGCGGCCGCCCGTTCCTGGAGCGGTACGGGAAGTACCTCCTGATCCGCCAGCACGAGATCGAGATCGCCGACCGCTTCTTTGCCCGGTGGGGCTCGCAGACCGCCTTCTTCAGCCGGCTCCTCCCGATCGTGCGGACCTTCATCAGCTTCCCGGCCGGCGTCGCCCGCATGGACCTCCGGAAGTTCATCGCCTACTCGACGGCTGGCGCCTTCCTCTGGTCCATTGCGCTCGTCTGGGCAGGCGTCCAGCTGGGCGAGAACTGGGTGGAGATCAGGGAGATGCTCCAGCCTTTCGACCTCGCGATCGCGGTGGCGGTGGTGGTCGGGTTCGTCGTCGTCCTGTGGCTGCGCCTTGGACGACCGCGCCCCGGCCGTCGGCGCACACCCGGCCCGGACGGGGAGTAGCGCCGGCCGAATCTACCCCGTGACGGCCTGGCGACGTGCTCCCGCGAGCCGCATCGGGGAGGCGGGCGGGCCGGCCGGCCGGTCTAGAATGCCGGTCATGAGCGAGATGACCCACGACGAGCATCCGCCCGCTCACGAGCCGGACGACGCCGGTCACGGGCACGGCGGCCACGACGAGCACGGTGAGCACGGGGCGGCGCTCGGGCCGACCGACTGGTTCGCCTGGGGCGCGGGGATCCTCGGCGTGGGTGCCGGGCTCGTCGTCGCGTTCTGCCTCTACCTCTCGACGTCCCTGTAGGGCATCGTGAGCGCGCCGTACGGTCCGAACACGATCGCGGCGGAGCGCCTGCTCGACGACCTCGATCACCTCGACCCGGGGGCGGTCGTCGCGCTGGCGGCGGCCGGGGGCGGGGCCCTGGGGACGGCGGATGACGACCCCGACATCGCGGCACGGGCCGAACTGCGAGCGCGCCTGCGCGGCATCGCCAAGGCGGGTGGTCGCCTCGGCGCGATCCGGACCATCGGTGACGAGGTCGCGGCGTGGGCGTCCAGCGCGATGCACTGGTTCCCGGCGGGCGTGGCGGGGTCCGGCGAGAGCACGTCGCAGATCGCCCCCCGGATCGCCGCGGCGCCGATCGTCCTCGACGCCGCCTACGCCGTCGTCCTCGAGGACCTCCTGGAAGACGACGAGCTGGAGCTCCTGCTGACGCCGTGGGACGAGGTCGTCGGGTCGCCGTTCGGCAACCGGGGCGACGGCAACCGCGCGGACCCGGACGACGAGCGCAGCGGCGTGCTCCGCGAGCTCGGCGACGACGATCAGGGGGCCGACCCATCCTGGGCAGACCCGACCTGAGGGTCCAAGCCGTGCCGGCGGTGCCCTGGGGGCAGGCCCAGCCCCGGCGGAGCCGCCCCGGAGACCGCTCCGGCGACCGCTAGAAGAGCCCGACGACGTTCCCGTCGGCGTCGATGTCGATCTTCTCGCCCGCCGGGTGCGAGGGCAGGCCCGGCATGGTCCGCATGTCGCCCGCGAGAGGGTAGATGAATCCGGCGCCCGCCGCGAGTCGGACGTCGCGGACCGGAAGCCGGAAGCCGGACGGACGGCCCTTGAGGTTCGGGTCGTGGGAGAGCGAGAGGTGGGTCTTCGCGACGCAGACCGGGAGGTGCCCGAACCCCTGTGCCGTGTACTCGGCCAGCGCCTTCGCCGCGGCGGGGGCGAAGTCGACCCCGTCCGCGCCGTAGACCTTCAGGGCGATCGTCTCGATCTTCTCGCGAAGCGGCATCTCGTCCGGGTAGAGCAGCTGGAAGGCGCCGGCGTCGGACTCCGCCGCCTCCCAGACGGCCGCCGCGAGCGCCTCGGCGCCCTTGCCGCCCTCGGCGAAGTTGGTGGTCACGACGGCGTCATAGGCGCCGACGGACATGGCGACCTCCCGGATCGCCTCGAACTCGGCGGGCGTGTCCGTCGGGAATGCGTTCATGGCCACGATCACCGGGACGCCGTAGGCGCGGACGGTCTCGATGTGGGCGGCGAGGTTGGCCGCGCCCTTGCGGACCGCCTCGACATTCTCGGTCGTCAGGGCCGGGTCGAGCGGCTTGCCGGCCACGATCCGCCCGACCCCGCCGTGCATCTTGAGGGCCCGCACCGTGGCCACGACGACCGCGACATCCGGCCGCAACCCCGACGCCCGGCACTTGATGTCGAAGAACTTCTGGGCCCCCATGTCGGCGCCGAAGCCGGCCTCGGTGACGACGATCTCGGAGGTCGAGAGGGCCACCCGGTCGGCGATGATCGAGCTGTTGCCGTGGGCGATGTTGGCGAACGGGCCGCAATGGACGTAGGCCGGGCCGCCCTCGAGGGTCTGGAGGAGGTTCGGCTTGATCGCGTCGCGCAGGAGGACCGTCATCGCGCCGGCGACGCCGAGGTCCTCGGTGGTGACGGGCTTGCCCTCCCGGTTCGTGGCCACCACGATCCGGCCCAGGCGCGCCCGGAGGTCGAAGAGGTCCTTCGAGAGAGCGAGGATCGCCATGACCTCGGAGGCGACCGTGATGACCCACTCCGCCTCGCGGGGCACGCCGTTGTCCTTGCCGCCGAGCCCGATCACCGCCCGCCGGATCGCCCGGTCGCTGACGTCGACGACGCGCGGCCAGCGGATCGAGAAGGGGTCGATGCCGAGGGCGTTCCCGTGGTGGAGGTGGTTGTCGAGGAAGGCGCTGGCCAGGTTGTGGGCGACGGAGATGGCGTGGATGTCGCCGGTGAGATGGAGGTTGAAGTCCTCCATCGGGACGACCTGGGAGTAGCCGCCGCCGGCGGCCCCGCCCTTGATCCCGAAGACCGGGCCCAGCGACGGCTGGCGGATCGCGACCGATGCCTTCCGCCCGATCCTGTTGAGGCCCTGGGCGAGCCCGACCGTCGTCGTCGTCTTGCCCTCGCCGAGCGGCGTCGGCGTGATGGCGGTCACGAGCACGTACTTCCCGCGGGGCCACTCGCGCTCGACGCGCTCGACGCCGGCGAGCGTCACCTTGGCCTTCGTTGGCCCGTAGTACTCGATCTCGTCGGGGCGCAGGCCGAGCTCGGCGGCGACGTCGCCGATGGGGCGCGGGGTGACGGAACGCGCGATCTCGAGGTCGGACGGGAACGACACGGGGGGCCTCCTCGGCTCTGTCAGCGGGCGGGCTGCGACGTGGAGATGGACGGGCGAAGCGAACCGGCGCCGGGCGCGGTCCGCCCCTCGGCCTGGTTGCGGGCGGCCCACACGAGGTGGGTCAGGAGAATCGCGTTCGTGAGGGGGCCCACGCCACCGGGCACGGGCGTGATCGCCGAGGCGACGCGGGCCGCGGAGTCGAAGTCCACGTCGCCGACGAGGCGCCCTTCCACGACGTTGATGCCGACGTCGACCACGACGGCGCCGGGCTTCAGCATGTCGCCCGTGACGAGGCCGGGACGGCCGGCTGCGACCACGACCACGTCCGCCTGGCCCAGGTGCGCGGCGAGGTCCGGCGTGCGGGAGTGGCAGATGGTCACGGTCGCATGCTCCCGCAGCAGGAGGAACGCCGCCGGCTTGCCGATGACGTTGGAGCGGCCGACGACGACGGCGCGGCGGCCCGCCAGCTCCACGCCCGAGCGCTTCAGGAGCTCCACCGCCGCGTGGGCCGTGGCCGGCAGGAAGCCGTCGTAGCCGAGCGAGAGGAGCCCC
>JAZDPM010000217.1:0-2728 GCA_043797725.1 Chloroflexota bacterium | reverse complement strand
GGGTTCATCGAGATGGCGATCGGGGTCGGCAACCTCGTCGGCGGCTTCGCGATCGGCCTGCTCGGCTCGCGGCTGGCGAAGGGCCGCCTGGTGATCATCGGGTACGTGGTCTACGGGGCCTGTGTCGCGGCGCTGGCCCTCACCGGCAACCTCGGGGCGGCCCTGGGCCTGAGCGCAGGGATGGGTGTGGCGAACATGGTCTTCGTGATCCCCACCCAGGCCCTGTTCATGGAACGAACGCCGAACGAGATGATGGGCCGCGTCATCGCCTTCCGGTTCTCCGCCGTCTTCGGGTCCATGACGATCGCGATGGCCGTGGGCGGCCTGATGAGCGACATGCTGGGCCCCGCGCCGGTCTTCGCGATCTTCGGGGTCCTGACGGTGCTGGCCGGGTTGGCCGGCCTGCTGAGCCGGCCGCTCCGCGAAGCCTGAGGCCCATTCGAGAGGCGTCACCCTCTCCCGCCCACGCGGGCGCGCACCGCGGACCGGCCCTCCGGTATGCTTCCGGACCGGAGCGCTCATGCGGGCATGACTGCCCCTCGCGCTCGCCGCCCGGTTGGCGGCACCAGGGAGTGACGACGCGACGATGACCGATCCGGACGGGCGCGGGCCCGAGGAGACGACCAAGCCCGGCGCCGATGCGGCCGGGGCTGCCGCCGGGGACACGGCGGCTGCTGCCGAAGGGCTCGACGAAGCCGACGCCGAGGAGGCTGGCGCCGAGGAGGCCGGCTTCGATCAGGCCGAGCCCGACGAATCCGACTATGCCGGCTTCGACGACGTGGACACGCTCGGCGAGGAGGCGGCCGTGCCCTCCGGGGCGGCGATCCCCGGCGCGAAGCGGGCGCTCGCCTCCGGCGCGGGAGGCGCCGGCCGTCGCCTCGGGCGGCGAGGGACCCCCGAACCAGAGCACGTGCAGACCGCGTCGGACCGCGCGGTCCACATCGACGACCGGATCTCGAAGGTCTTCGTCATCGGCATCGCGGTCATCTTCGGGCTCATCTTCCTGAACGCCCTGCTCCTCGGGAAGGGCGGCCTCTTCGTCCCGACGCCGACACCGACACCGGTTCCGTCGGCCTCGCCGGCGCCATCTGTGACACCGGCGCCGTCCGTGACTCCGAGCGCGAGCGCGAGCCCGGCACCGTCCGTGACGCCCGCGAGCGAGAGCCCGGCGGCGTCCGCGTCGCCCGCACCGTCCGCGTCGGCCTCGGCCGCGCCGTAACCCCGACGGCCGCCGGCGGCTTGGCGGTCGGGGGCGATCAGGCTGCTAGGGCGCCGATCGGAATCACAAACACGCCGTCATCACGCCGGTAGGCGTATCCCCAGCCGGTGATCACGGCCAGGAATGCGGGCCCCCCGTGGCGGTCCGTGTCGACGTGATCGGCAACGCGGAGCAGGCTGTCGGCCCCGTCCCCGATGTCTTTCTGCCCGAGTTTCACTTCCAGCGCAGCCCACGAGCCGTCCCGCCGCTGGAGGATGGCATCAGCCTCGAGGCCCGTGTTCTCCCGGTAGTGGAAGACCGACGCGCCGATGGCCTGGCCGTAGATCCGAAGGTCCCGCACGGCAAGCGACTCGAAGAAGAGGCCAAGTGTCTCGGGGTCCCGCAAGAGGCGTTCCGGGCTCGCGCCCAGGGCAGCCGCGGCAAGCGACGGGTCGACGAAGTGGCGCGTCTCGGAAGACCGCAGGATACTGCGGGACCGCAGGGCCGGAGACCATGCCGGAAGGTCCTCGACGACGAAGACGCGCGTCAGGGCCTTGACGTAGTGGGCGACCGTGTGCCGGTCGATGGGTCCGCCCGCTCCGGCCACGTCCCTGGCGATCGTCTGGTCCGCGGCCGCGGTGGCCGTGTTGCGGGCCAACGACCGCAGGACGCGCCCGACGCTCTCGGGATCTCGCCTGACGCCATCGAGCAGCTCCAGATCGACCAGGCGGGTCTCGTCGAGGTACCCCTGCGTGGCGAGCAGTGCGTCGGCCGGACCCCGCCGGATCAAGGCCGGCCACCCGCCGATAACGATGCGCTCGGCGATGGCGCGGATGTCGAGCCCCGGGTCTGTCGCCCGTGCCTCGCCGCCCGCGAACAGCGCGGCGAGGGACACATCTCCCGAGGAGTGCCCGCTCTCGACGAGTGACATCGGGCGCATGCGCAGGCGCGTGAATCGCAGCGAGCCCGTGTGCCTGGTCACATCGTCAGCCGGGACAGCCGAGCCGGCGAGGATGAAGCGCCCGGGTTCCCCAGGATGGTCGTCGACGTCGCCCCGGACCTCGTTCCAGACGTCAGGGACGAGTTGCCACTCGTCGATGAGCCGCGGATGCTCGCCCGCCAGCAGGAGCGAGGGGTCGAGCGTGCCGGCCGCCCGGGCGGCCGGGTCCCGGTCGAGCCGGACGGCGCTCCGAGCAGCCCGCAGGGCCGTCTGGGTCTTGCCGCATCCGCGCGGCCCCTCGATCAGGACCGCTCCGGTCGCGCGCAGACGATCGGTCAGTTCCGCGTCTGCGAACCGGGGGAGGTAGTCGCGGACGCGGCCCGAGGGTGACATGTCCTGGCGGGCGGCGGTCATACGAGCAGTGTGGGCACCAGAATGTAAGTCGTCAAGGCACCACAGTATATGTCGTCAAGGCACCGGAATGTAGATCGCCACTGCTCTGACCGGCCCGGACGATCTCGCCCGGCTCGTCGGGGTCCGGTGTCTTCGTCCAAGTGTGCCGCGCCGGCATGGCAGCGTCAGTCGCGGAC
>JAZDPM010000299.1:0-4569 GCA_043797725.1 Chloroflexota bacterium | reverse complement strand
CCGGGTGGCGGCGCGCTGGCCCGCGACCAGCAGGCCGCGCCGCACGCCGGTGGCGCCCCGGACCGGGTGGCGGCGCGCTCGCCCGCGACCAGCTGTCACCCGAATCGCGCGGTTTCGCTACCCTGCACCTCATGCTTGCCTGGGTCCTCTTCTTGGTCGTCGTCGCCGCCGCCGCCTTCGCCGTCGCCATCTTCGCCATTCGATCTCGCCACATCCACCCCGGCCTGATCCTTGCCGCACTCGACGCGTTCGGGCTGGTCGTCGCCTCGTATCTCTCGGTCGTGGAGCTGCAGGGGGGCGTCCCCGTCTGCGGTCCCGTCACCGGGTGCGAGGAGGTGGCCAAGAGCGAGTACGCGTGGATCGGCGGGATCCCCGTCGCCGTCTTCGGCGTCGGCCTCTCGATCATCCTGCTGGTGGCCGCCCTCGGCTGGTGGCGGACAGGCGACCGGAGGCTCCTCGCCGTTCACTACGGGCTCAGCCTGGTCGGCGTGACCTTCGAAGGCTACTTCACGTTCGTCCAGGTAGTCGTCATCGAGGCCGTCTGCATCTGGTGCGCGATGTACGGGGTCAGCCTGATCCTGCGCTTCGTCATCGCGCTCATCGTGTGGCTGCGCCGGGACCAGGTCCCCGAGGGCGCCACCTGGTGACGCCCCAACGGTAGGCGCCGGCCGATCACGCCCGACGCCTGGCACCGGGCGAGCGCGGTCCGCCGCGGCCTCCTGCTACGATCCGGCCACCATGGACGGTGTCGTGCTCGTGCTGAACCAGAACTACGAGCCGCTGAACGTCTGCAACCTGCCCCGCGCCTTTCGGCTCGTGTTCGGCGCGAAGGCGGAGGTCGTCGAGTACGACCACCAGACGATCAGGACGCCGCGCGCCGCGTACCAGGCTCCCTCGGTCATCCGGCTCCAGCACCACGTCCGGCGCCCCCGCCCGCGCGTCCGCCTCAGCCGGCGCGAGGTCTTCGCCCGCGACGCCCACACCTGCCAGTACTGCGGGCGGCAGGGCCACGACATGACGCTCGACCACGTGATCCCGCGCCAGCGCGGTGGGAATCACACCTGGGAGAACCTCGTCACGGCCTGCAAGGTCTGTAACCACCGCAAGGGCGGCCGCACTCCGGACGAGGCGCGCATCCGGCTCCTCCGCCCGCCCTACGAGCCGCGGAGCGACGTCTACTCCCTCTTCACGCCGTATCTGGCCGACGAGCGCAACGAGACGTGGCGCGGCTATCTTTTCCTGGGCGCGAACTGACGGCCGGCGAGCTGAGGCCAGGCAACCCGCGCCCTGCCGGCGTGCGCCCCGTCCGCCCGCGCCCCGCCGCGACCGTGGGCGCAAATGCCGTCCCGGCAAGTCCCGTGCCGGCCGACGCGGTGCCGGCCGGCGTCCGCTCGATCGCCCGCACCCTTCGCGCGGCGGGCCACGAGGCGCACCTGGTCGGCGGCTGCGTCCGCGACCTGCTCCGCGGCATCCCGCCCCTGGACTGGGACGTGGCGACCGACGCCCGGCCGGATCGCCTCCTCGCGCTCTTCTCCGGAGCTCGCTACGAGAACCGCTTCGGGACGGTGGCCGTGCCCCTCCGCGACGGCGTCCACGAGGTGACGACCTTCCGGCGCGACGGCACCTACTCCGACCACCGGCGACCCGACGACGTCACGTTCGGCGACACGCTCGGGGAGGACCTCGCCCGGCGCGACTTCACGGTGAACGCGCTGGCGATCCCGCTCGACGACGACGGGATCCCGGGCGCAGTCGTGGACCTCTTCGACGGCCGGGCCGACCTCGCCGCGGGCGTCCTCCGTGCCGTCGGCGACCCCGGCGCGCGCTTCCGCGAGGACGCCCTGCGGATGCTCCGCGCGGTCCGCTTCGCGGCCACCCTTGGCTTTGCGGTGGAGCCGGCGACGCGCGCCGCCCTCGCTGCAGAGGCACCGCTCGCCGTCAACGTCTCCGGGGAGCGGACGTTCGCCGAGCTGATGCGGCTGCTCGCGGCGGAGCGGCCGTCGATCGGACTGCGGCTCGCCGAGGAGACGGGCCTCCTCGCCGTCGTGGCCCCGGAGCTGGCGCGCCAGCGCGGGATCCCCCAGGCGAAGACCCCCGGCGAGGACCTCTGGGATCACACCCGGCGTACGGTGGACGCCGCGGCGCCGACCCTGGTCGACGGCCTCCCGCTCGCCCGGACCGCCGCGCTGCTCCACGACGTCGGCAAGCCGGCCACCTTCGCCGACGGCCATTTCGTCGGCCACGAAGCGGTCGGGGCGGAGCTCGCGGCGGCTTGGCTCGACGGGCTGCGGGCGCCGCGGGCATTCAGCACGCGGGTCGCCGGCCTCGTCCGCCACCACATGTTCTCGTACGCCCCGGAGTGGTCGGACGCCGCGATCCGGCGCTTCATCCGGCGGGTGGGCCTGGCCGACATCGACGTGCTGCTGGACCTGCGGGCGGCCGACAACGTCGGCAGCGGCCTCCCGTCGAACGTCGACAGCCTCGACGAGCTGCGCGAGCGGTGCCTGGCGCAGGTGGCGGCCCACGTCGCCCTGGAGCGCGGCGGCCTCGCCGTGGACGGTGACGACCTCATGCGCGCGCTGGCCCTGGCGCCGGGTCCGGCGGTGGGCCGGCTGCTCGACGAGCTCCTGGAGCGCGTCATCGCCGACCCGATGCTCAACGAGCGCGGGCGGCTCCTCGCGATCGCGCGGGAGGTCGCCGGCGATGCGGCGGCCGGGGGCGCCGGCGATGTCGCGGCCTCCGCGGCCGGCCCCGACCCACGACTGCCGGAGCGGCCGCCGGAGGAGCCGCCGCCGGAACCGCCGTGGGAGGCCCGCCCGTGATCGAGCTCCTCCTCGACGCCGAGAGCCAGCTCGCTCTCGGGCTCCTCGACCAGGCGGAGCGGACCTACCGCACGGTGCTGGAAGCGGACCCCCGCAACGGGATCGCCGCGGTCGGCCTGTCGCGCGTGGCCCTGGAGAGGAGCGATGAAACGGGCGCGCTCGCCCTGGCCCAGGCGGCGCTGGAGATCGACCCCGAGAACGCCACCGCGCGCCGGATGATCGACCGGCTGGAGGAAGTGGCCCGCTTCCGAAACGCGGCCGCGGCCTCGCCCGCACTCCAAGCCGCCGCCACACCGCCCGCCGATCCGCCCGCCGATGACTCCGCGGCAATGATTCGTGCGTCCGGGATCGTCCGCGGCGCGCCGGACGACTCCTCGGCGGCCCGCGCGACGGGCGCCGAGGAGGAATCGGCCCGCCACGAGCACGTGGAGAGCAGTCCCCGCGGCGTCGAGAGCGCCGCGGGGACCGTAGCCGCTCCTCCGACGGCCACCCCGGCCGCCCCGACGGACGCCCCAACCGCCCGGGGCGCCGCCGAGCACGAATCATCGACTCACAGTCAACAGCTCGGCGGCGTCGCCACCGTGACCGCACCCCCGTCCGCCGCCGCGCACCAGGCGGCTCCCGCGCGCCCCGGGCTCCTGCGGCGCATCCTGCGGAGATCGTGATGCGCGTGCTCGTCACCGGCGGTGCCGGCTACGTCGGGTCGGTCTCGGTCGAGGCCCTCGTCGCCGCCGGCCACGACGTCGTCGTCCTCGACGACCTCTCGAAGGGTCATCGCGAGGCCGTGGTCCCCGGGGCCCGCCTCGTCGAGGGCAGCTACGCGGACGCGGGCGGTCTCGGCGCGCTCCTTGCCGAGACTTCGATCGACGCCGTCCTCCACTGCGCCGCGCGCTCGCTCGTCGGCGAGTCGGTGACGAACCCGGCCCTCTACTACCGCGAGAACGTGGCGGGGGGCGTGGCCCTGCTCGAGGCGCTGCGGGAAGCCGGCGTGCAACGCCTCGTCTTCAGCTCGACCGCGGCCGTCTACGGAACTCCCGACAGCGTCCCGATCCGCGAGACCGCCGTCCTCGCGCCCATCAACCCCTACGGCGAGACCAAGCGGGCGTTCGAGGGCGCGCTCCGCTGGTACGCCGGCGCCTATGGCCTCCGCAGCGTCAGCCTCCGCTACTTCAACGTCGCCGGGGCTTCTGCCCGCAACGGCGAGGTCCACGATCCGGAGACGCATCTCATCCCCAACGTCCTCGCCGCCGTGGAAGGGCGCGGCGAGGTGACCGTCTTCGGGACCGACTACCCCACTCCCGACGGGACGTGCATCCGCGACTACATCCACGTCGAGGACCTGGCCCGGGCCCACCTCCTGGCCCTCGAGGCGACCGCGCCGGATGACCCCCGCACGGCCGGCCCGGCGGCAGTCGGCCGCCCCGCGGCACAGGCCAGCATCGGCGACGCGCCCGGCGGCGCGGCTGCGATCGCTCTCAACCTGGGCAACGGCGGCGGTTTCAGCGTGCGCGAGGTGCTCGCGGCCGTCGAAGCAGTCACCGGCCGTCCCGTCCCGCAGCGCATGGGCCCGCGGCGGGCCGGCGACCCGCCGGTGCTCGTCGCCGACGCGAGCCGGGCCCACACCATGCTGGGCTGGGAGCCGACACACCCCGATCTCGCGGAGATCGTCTCCTCGGCGTGGGCCTGGCGGCGCACGCACGCCGGCGGCTACGGAGCCTGACGCGCCCGTCGGGCGACTGCGCCCGGC
>JAZDPM010000290.1:0-2387 GCA_043797725.1 Chloroflexota bacterium | reverse complement strand
CGCTCTGGTACAACGCCGCGCGATTCGCCAACCCCCTCGAGTCCGGCTACGGGATCGCCGCGCTCCCGGACTTCCTGGAGGCGCGCCGGCAGCTGGGGGTGTTCTCCCTGACCCACCTTTCGATGAACCTGGAGTACCTCCTGGTCCACCTCGGCCAGTCGATCTCCACGTTCCCGTGGTTCAAGCCGGACGGCCTGGGCATGTCGGTCCTGCTCACGAGCCCGGGGCTGCTGCTCGCCGTGCGCGCCGACTGGCGCCAACGGGAGACGATCGCGCTGGGGCTCGCGGCCCTGCTCGTCCTGGCGCCCAGCCTCCTCTACTACGGTGGAGGTTGGTGGCAGTTCGGCTACCGCTACGCGCTCGATTGCTTCCCGTTCGTCATGGCCCTGTGCGCGATGGCCGCAGCTCGCCACGGGATCGGGTGGGGCTGGAAGCTGCTGATCCTGTTCGGCGTCGCGGTCAACCTCTACGGGGTCTATTGGAACTACTACCCGTGACCGCGCGATCGAGCCCGGGCGCGAGGCAAATCGACCCCGCACCACATGACCGCTCGACACCGCGCTCGCTGCTGCTGGGCGCAACGATCGTCGCACTCGTTGGCATGCTTCACGCTCCCGGCTTGATGGCAGGGCCCACCTTGGACGGAGCGATCTTCACGACGGTCGCGAGGGCCATGCGCGACGGCGGGACTCTGTACGTCGATGTCTGGGACCACAAGCCGCCCGGGATCTTCTGGCTTCTCCAGGCAGGTCAGGCGATCGCGCCTCAGATCGATCCTTGGCTGGTCACTTGGGTGACGAGTGTCATAGCCGGCATTGCCACGGCGTTGCTGGCCCTTCGCTGCTGCAACGTGTCTCGGGAGCGCCTCATCGCCGGCCTTCTGGTGGCGGTCTACGGGTCCATCTATCCACTGACCTTGGGAGGAGGTCAGACGGAGGCGTTTGCTGCGCTCTTCATCGCCGCTGCCTATGTAGCGTCAGCCCGAGGCTCAGTCGGGGCTGCGCTCACCTCCGGGGTCGCACTCGGGATCGCTTGCGTGTTCTCGATGCAGGCTGTCGCACCCGGCGCCTGTCTCCTCGCGGTAGTCGCGTACCAACACGGATGGCGCCACGCGGCTCGTGTCACCTTGGGCGGCGGGATCATCGGGATGGTCACGCTGGTTGCCTTGACCCTCAATGGTTCGGTTGGCGAAGCGCTGTCCGCCCTTGTGGGCTACAACGGCGTGTACGGCGCCCTGAACCGACAGATGCCAGAGCGTTTCGCGGACGGAGTCATCCTGACGTTGGGCGCCTGCAGTCCGCTGGTTGGTCTGTACGCGGTCGGCCTCTTGTCCTCTCGCCCGTGGCGCAAGCAGACTCCGGTCTTCCGTGCCGCTGCCCTCACCTTCCCGGTGTGGCTCGCGTTCGTCGCTGTTCAGGGTCGGCTCGAGCCTCACTACGCCCTGGTCGTCGTCCCCGGCTTGTCAGTCGTCGGAGCCCGTGGTCTGGCCCGTATGTCGGTTCCTGCACGGCGGACTCGGGATCGCATTGGTGTTGGCGGCACCTCTGTATGGGCATGAACCCGCCGGTGATGGCCGCGCTGAATGGGGACGTCGACAGCGGGTGGCGCGCCGCGCGATGATCTGACCCGACGCAAACCAGGTGACCCCCCGAGAGATGTTGACTCTCGGGGGGTCGTGGTGGAGCGAAGGTCCACCGTCGGTGATCGTATGGCTCTGCCGGCTCGATGTCAGCACCTACGCGGCGCGGGGCCGTGACGTTGCGCCGCCGCGGCCAGCCTGCCCGCGCTGTGGCGGACCGACCGGGCCCTGGTCGGGATACCTGCGCCACCTGCGCGACGAGGCGCTCCACCGGATCTTCGTGCCCCGGGTGCGCTGCCGGCGCTGCGGGAGAACGGCGGCCCTCCTGCCCTGGTTCGTGACCCCGTACCGCTGGGACAGCGTCGACGTCATCGGGCGGGCCCTCGAACTCTCCGTCGCCGGCCAGGGTGTGCGCCGGATCGCGGTCGCGCTCGGCCGACCCGAGACGACCGTCCGGGAGTGGTGCCGGCGCTTCGGCGCGGTGGCCACCGACCTCGCCGCGGCCCTGCTCGCAGCCGCGGTCAGGATCGGCTGGACGGGCTTCGACCTGCCGACCGCAGCGAGACCCCGAGCCGCCGCCGCGGCCGATGCCCTGCGTGCCGCCTGGTCCCGCCGCCACGGCCCCGTCGGTCCCTGGCGCCTGGCGGTCCTCGTCACCGGCGGGGCCTGGCTCGCTCCCAACACGACCTCGCCCTTGGCGCCGGCGACGGCCTCGCCTGTGATGGCCCGGACATCACTCGATGGAGGTGACCCATGGCCCGCGACCCAGCCGAAGCCCTCGCCCTCTGGCGGTACCACCTGATCGCCG